>JAQUUM010000067.1 GCA_028693885.1 Bacilli bacterium | reverse complement strand
TTTATCTATTAAGTTATTTTCTTTTAAAAAACTTAAAACTTGGTTTTCCATTTTTTATTATTCCTTTTAAGTAGGTGTTACTATTATATAACTATTAATAGGTTTCTTCAAGAAAATTATAAAACCTTAAAGAATTATTCTTTAAGGCTTAAGTTAATTACTCTTATAACATTTTACTTCTTAACTCTTCACTAGAAAAACTAGATAATTTTGAAAGAGGTATATCTAAAACACTTAACGCTCCTGTTACTCCTTCTTGATGCATTCTATATAATGCTCTAGCATAAGCTACCATTATACTACTAGTAAACTCAGGATTACTATCAAGTTTAACATTCAACTCTAAAACATGAGAATTTTTACTATAAGTATTACCACTTCTTATAACAAAACCAGCATGAGGCAGAGTGTTATGTTTTTCTTTTAATTCTTCTAACGAAATAAAATGTATAATAACATCATAATCAGAAAAATAATTAGGCATTGTTCTAATTTCTTTATCAACTCTTTTTCTTTCTGCTTCAGTGTCTTTTTCTAATACTACAAAACATTCTCTTAAATGTTTTTCACGAGCAGAAAAATCTTTTGTTTCACCTTTTCTAACACTATTAAGTGCATCATCAAGCGGAACTGTATATTGTCTAGCATCAACTACTCCCTTGATTCTTCTAATTGCATCAGAATGTCCTTGTGAAACTCCTTTACCCCAAAATGTATAATCTTTTCCATTTGGTAAAATACTTTGAAATAAAACTCTAGCAATAGATAAAATGCCCGGATCCCATCCAACAGATATTAAACCTAATGTATTTGAAGTTTTACCAATTTTATCCATTTGGCTAAAATACTCAGGGATTTTAGCGTGAGTATCAAAAGAATCTAAAGTATTAAAGTCTTTTAATAATTCAGGTCCTTGTAAGGGTAAGTCAGTTGCTGAACCTCCACACAAAATTAATACATCTATTTTATCTTTATACTCTTTTATTTTAGTTGAACTAATTGTTTTTTTTGTTAGAGTAGAAATATTTTCTCTTCTTGAAAAAATCCCAACTAACTCCATATCACTTGAATTAACAACCGCTAATTCAACACCTTTTCCAATGTTTCCATAACCATATATTCCAATTCTAATCTTCGCCATTTTCTTTACTTTTCCCCCTTAAATGTGCAATTCTTTTCTTTGAAGCCAAAATGACTCGTTTGGTTTTAATATTAAAATATCAATAGGTCCTCCAACTGTTTTATAAGTTTGAAAGAACTTCATTGTATCAACAGTAGTTTTAATCGCAAAAGTTGCGAAATCAACTCCATCTTGTAAAGACAAAAAATCCCAAGGAACGTTTAATTCAGGCATTACTGTAACATCGTCTTGACTAATAAGTAACCCATTTTCAATTTTCTTTTCAATACTATCTTTATTTAAAGTAATATTATTTAAATTAATAACTTTTTCAGGTGAAGTAATATATGCATGTTTTATTAATCTTGTTAGAACTTGAATCTCACCATCCCAAGTAGCCCCGCAAGTATCTTCACTTGGAATTGGTACGATATTCTTAGTTAATAAATGCACTTTATAAACTTTTCTTTTATTATCTTTATATCCTGCAACATGAAAAAATACATTCATTTTAACTTTAGCTTTGGTTAAGTAATCAACTAATAACATTGGTACTTCATCAATTGATACATCATTGTCTAAGATTCTTCTATCAAAGTCATTGATATAATAACTTATCATTTTTTTATCATACACAACATCCCCACAAGCAGAAATACCAATTCTATTCTTACATAAAAATGTTTTATAAGAAGTATCAAGATAATGAATACCAGGGTTTGTTACTGTCTGACCTTCTTTTTGAGTAGTTACAGCATAAGTCATTCTCGAATCACTTGCCATAACTATGCCTTCATTTGTATAAACTGTGATTATTAAAGACATTTTAAATACCATCCTTTTTTTTATTTTTCAAATTGATTAACTTATCAATTAATATTACTAAAATTAAGCCTACAGGCAAACTAACCACCAAGCCTATAAGTAAAACATTCAGACTATAAAACTCGAATACAAGCGAAATTAAGGTCCCTAAAACTGAATATAAAACAAACGTAATAAGATATATCCAAATATTTTTAAAACTTAAACCGAAACTATCAATTTTATAAATTCTTTTAAAAATCACACAAATAACTAATATTATACTAATTAATAATTCAATATACCAATACTCAATAAAAATACTTAAAAGTAAAACTGCTAATAAAAAATAATTAGTTTTATCTAAATAATAAAATTCTTTAAATACTTTAAAATATTCTTTTAAACTACATTCTTTTTTTTGGTAAAAGATAATTATTTGGTTCAAACAAATAACTATTACAAAAACAAGCATAACTATAGTAAAATAATTAATAATTAATTTTAAAGTTTCCATATTAGTTTATCTCTTCAATTAAATTATTAAACAAATTAATATTATCAAGCCATCTAAAATATACAGTATTTTCAAATAAACTATCTAGATATACAATTCTTGTTTTATTGATTGCTATATAATTTATTTTTTGAAAAACTGGCAATTCAATAGCTTCTATTAATAATAAATCTTGTAAAGATTGATAAATCAAAGATCTTTCTAGATCATCTAATTCTACCATTAATTCTTCAATTAATATATCAATATCATTATTATTTAATTTAAAATAATTAAATTGATTAGCATCAGTTCCAATTGCAGCTGAATGATATCTCTCTTCAACATTAATAGTTTTAATATCAGAAATAAATTGAATAAAGAAATCAGCTTTATCATCTTTAACATCCATTACAAATTCAGCTTCGGTTTTACTATATACTAATTCTAAAGTAATTCCTTTTGTATCTAAAACAGCTTTAACCTCAGTTGCAAGACGATTTAAAGAAGTCGTAGCATATGGTGAGATATATAGTTTATAAGTTAATTTATTATTCTCACTAGCTGCTGTGAATTTTTCTAAACTAGTGTTATAGCTATAACCATTAGTAGTCAATATTTCAACAAAAGCATTTAATGCACTAGTTTGTTTATCTGGCATTAAAGTATCTTCATTATAAATTTCAACCTCATCTTTACTATTATAAATATATTCATTAGGATTATTTAAAGCAATGCTTTTACAATCATAAAAACTATTAAGCATTTCTGCTTGATGACCCAAAGTATTTGTTAGAGCTTTAAAACGATAACTAGCAAATAACATCAAAAATGCATATCTAACATCATCATCTGTTATATTATCTTTATTAATTCCTAAATAACCATAACCTTCATAAAAACTTTTTTTCAAAGCTATATCTTCATTCGCTTTTAAATCAATAATAGTTGATGCTAAAAGCGGACTTGAAATCATATCTATTGTTCCATTTTCTAAAGAAGTTTTTAATTCAGAAGTTATTATTTTTCTAAACTGCACATATTTAAGTAGTGCTTCACCTAAATAATAATCTTTATTAGCTTCAAAATAAATTGTATTATTTTCTTCTTTAACAAACTTATAAGCACCTAATCCGTAAAAAACAGTTTTTTCTTTGATTTGGTCTAAGTTTTCTCTTTCAACACCAAAACTATTTGCTTGATAATCATAACCTAAAACTTTAAAAGCATTTCTTGGTACTAAGAATAAATTCATGAATTTATAAATATCTTGTGCTTTAAAAGACGCAGTTTCAATACTTAAAGATAAATCATTTATTCTTACGATTCCGCTTATATTATTAACAGACTCACTAGAACTAGCCTTTGCTAGAGCAAGACGGACAACATCCATAACTTCTTCATTAAAATAATTAGGGTTTTTATATAGAATATAACCTAACATCTGATAATCATAATCATATTGCAAAGCTAAATCACTTATTACTTCTGCTTCTGTTTTACTACTAGAATCATAGGCTACATCACGCCTATAAAGAGCTGCGAAAGCATCTTTTGGATATTCAAAAATACTTTGATAAAGCGAGCCTTCAGCAAACTCAGTTTTCATCTCTTCCATCTTAAAATATAGCTTTTCATAAATAAAATCTCTAATATCAGCAATCGAAGCACTTGATAGATTACTTAATTCAGCTTCTACCTCACCATCAGTAATACTTTCAAATAAAGGATTGTTTAATTGATAATTCTTTAGCCCAACTATATCTAGTTCATTAAGTAACACTTCTCCATCATATGTTTTATCTAATAAAACATATAATGAAAAAATCAAATCATCGATTACAGCAGCGTCCCCATTTGAATATACTATACCTTCTTTTAAAGTAATTGTATAAATTGCACCATTTGATTGATTTAAACTAACACTTAAATCTGCAATACTTTGATAAGTATAATTATTACCATTATACTCTTCTTCTAAAACACTACTTCCAACTAACTTACCACTTCTTGAAAAAAGCACTACTGGAGTATGAACCATTTTCACAACATCTAAACTTCTTTTATCAAAAAAGAATGGATTATAATTACTACTCAAATTATCATAGCCAATAACTAAAGGAGTTGGTGTAATTATCTTATCAGGATTATCATCCTTTTTCCCACAACCACTTAATACTAATACACATAGTGTGATTAAAATAATTATTAAATTTTTATTTAGTTTCATTTCTTTAATCACTCCTTTTAAATTTTTAAAAATTAAAAGCTTATTTTCTTTTTATCTAAAATAATTAAAACAATTCCAAAAACTATTAATATAATGCTTAAAAATTGTGAAGGTGAAATAATAATAAAACTGCCTCTATCATCGCCTCTTAAAAATTCTATCAAAAATCTAAAAGCCCCATAACTTATCGCATAGATCATAAACTCTTTTTTCTTAACAATATATTTTAAAACTATAAATAAACCAATCAAAAAAACCATTTCAAAAAGCTGGGTTGGTAACACCTTTACACCTTCTTCTAAATGCGGGAAATGAACTCCTAAAAAACTAGTAGTTGTAACTCCATAACAACATCCCGCCATAAAGCAACCAAGTCGCCCAATAGCATGAGCTATTAGTAAAGGTAGAGTAAATATATTAAGTAAATTCAAAACATTATTTTTTTCTTCTTTTAACATGAACTTAGAAAGCACAACAAAAGCAATTACACCAAAAAACAATCCACCAAAGAAAGTTAATCCATATAGCTTAAATTCACCAGTTTCAATAAAATGAAAAATCAAGTCGAATAAAACAGCTCCAACATAAGCTAATATCAAAGAAAGTACTAAAACAACTAGTATTTGATTAACTCTAGTTTTTTCATATTTATGCTTTACTTCTAAAGCATAAATTACCATCCAAACCATCACTAATACACCAATACTTAATAAAATATCATAAGTGTTGATATAGACACCAAAAAAATCAATTTGTGGTTTCACTAAACACCTCAGTAAAAATATTATATTTGAGTAGTTTATCATTAAAATCTTTATAGTCAAAATAATAATCTAACGCTTGGTTTAATTCTTGCATACTTTTGTTTTCATCATCAAAGAAATACACTTCTTCTGAAACACTCGAAGTAACAAAATTTTCAGTGAAAATATCACCATTTCTTGGATTATAACAATATCCATCTTCATCTGATATAATACTTCGTCCAAATTTATAAACTCTTGTTAAATTAAACAAATCATGAATAGTCTTACAAATATCTGTTTCACTTCTAACTTTTGTAATAACATTTGTTTCATCAACTCCACTTTTATCATAAATGATAAAAGGTACTTGTTGATTAGTTTGTCTGTATAATAATTTCTTTTCATATTCTTCTAAATCCGAATTTAAAAAACTAATTGGATTTAATTCATTAACAAACGCATCTTTATTATCAAAGAAATCATCATAACTCATACTAGCACTATGGTCTCCATAAAGCATTACGATTGTATCTTCTGCTAATCCTACTTCTTCTAAATAACTAAGCGCACTACCAATACAGTAATCTAAATAAACTATATGTCTTAGATAATTAATTAATAAACCTTGCATTAAGACTCTACCTTCAAAGCCTAACATATCTTCTAAAGTAGGCATGTTTTCATCATTTGAAAATGGTGTATGGCAAGATACTGTAATCGGAAAAGCAAAACTATTTATTCCTTGCAAACTCTTTACTTTCATAATATCAATAGTTTCTTTCAATAAATCTTCATCATTAATCCAACTATGGATTAATGCATATTGAGATGCATCAAAATCTTCTAAGCCGATATGATCATCAAAGCCATATATTTCTTCATGGATTCGTCCACGATTATAAAAACTCTTGGTATTACCATGAATTGAAAAAGTGTAATAACCTTTATCTTTAAAATGATTAGGCATTGAATCATATGGTTGATCTATATAATTAAAAACTGTGATTCTATCTCCAGTTGGATAAAGGCCTGTCATTGTTGTAAACTCTGCATCAGAAGTATTTCCAATTCCTACTGAATTGTAGAAGTTTTGAGCATAGTAAGTTGTACCTTCCTTTTCTCCACTTATTCCTAATAGATTATCAATATTAGGTGTAACTGAATAATACTCTATTTCTTTTTCACGATTTTCAACTGCAATCTTTAAACCAATAAAATAATTATTCAAATATTCAGCTTGAATCAAAAGTA
>JAQUUM010000066.1 GCA_028693885.1 Bacilli bacterium | reverse complement strand
TTCCGTTAGCGTAAGATGTATCGTCTTTAGTAGTATAAACTAAAGTAGAACTAGCAATAGTTGCATGCCAGCTAATATTAATTTCGGTACTAGCATTTTCCCCTGGTGAAGCAAACACCATGCTAATCTCTGCTGGTAAGGCGTTAACAAAAGATAAGTTAATTAAAACCATAAATAATAATAAACAAATAGATAATATTTTTTTCATAAATCCCTCCTACATTTGAATTATAACATAAATTATTTGATACACAAAATCAATTATAAAAAAATGAAAACAAAAAAATTTTATTTTAATAAAATTTTCTAAAATTTAAATTATATTAGTCAATTCTTGCATTTGAGGACTAAAAGTTGTATAATATAATTGTTTGTAAGATGAGTATAACTCATCTTAACTATTAAAAAAGGAGATTAAAAAGAATGGCAGATTACAAGTATTTTCAGTATGATGTATTAAAAGAGTTTTGTACTAAAGCATTTAATAAGGTAGGCTTTACAAAAAAAGAAAGTGGAATTATAGTTGATGTATTATTACAATCTGATTTGTTTGGGATTGAATCACATGGTGTTCAAAGATTAGTTAGATATCATAAAGGTATTGAAAAAGGTCTTATAAAAATAGATGCCAAACCGGAGATAGTTTTCCAAACACCAATTAGTGCAGTAATTGAAGCGCACGACGCTATGGGACAACTTGTAAGTCATCAAGCAATGACTTTAGCAATTAAAAAAGCTAAAAAAAGTGGTGTTGGTATAGTTTCAGTTCGTAACTCAAATCATTTTGGAATTGCTGGGTATTATGCAAAGATGGCATCTGATCAAGGTTTAATTGGTTGGGCTACTACAAATTCTGAGGCTATTATGGTTCCTACTAATGGACGCATGGCTATGATTGGATCTAATCCAATTGCTATGGCAATGCCTGCTGATCCTTATGATTTCTTATTTGATGCTTCTACAACAGTTGTTACTAGAGGTAAACTTGAGATGTATAATAAAGCTGAAAAAACTTTGCCTGATGGTTGGGCACTTGATAAAGATGGAAAACCTTCAACTGATGCTGCAGATGTATTAAAAAACATCATTGCTAAAAATGGTGGTGGTATTATGCCTTTGGGTGGAGTTGATGAAGTTCTTGGAAGCCATAAAGGTTATGGATATGGAATGGTTTGTGAAATATTCTCATCTATATTATCACAAGGTCCAACATCTAATTACTCAATGACAGGCGGTAGAGGAAATATTTGCCACGGATTTATGGCGATTAATCCTGCATTCTTTGGTAATCCAGAGGATATTAAAAAACATTTCTCTAAATTCTTAAAAGAATTACGTGATGCTCCAAAAGCAGAAGGACAAACTAGAATCTACACGCATGGAGAAAAAGAAGTTGAAGCGACTAAGAAAATTCTTGAAGAGGGAATTCCAGTAAATGTTAATACTGTGCATGAAATGATTGATATGGCAAAATTTGTTGGATTAAGTTATACAAAATATTTTGGTAAAATTAAAGCTGAAGATAAAGCTAAAAAGAATTTCTATTAATAAAGGGGAAGAAAATGGAAAAGAAATTAACTACTGCTGAAAGAAGTTTAGCACTACATTACGAAAAAAAAGGTAAATTAGAAGTTGTTGTTACAGTGCCAGTTGCTACTAAAGATGATTTGTCTTTAGCATACACTCCAGGTGTTGCAACTCCGTGTTTGGAAATCCAAAAGGATGTTGATAAATCATATGAATTAACACGTCGTTGGAATATGTGTTTAGTTGTTACTGATGGGACTGCTGTTTTAGGACTTGGAGATATTGGCCCCGAAGCAGGTATGCCGGTTATGGAAGGTAAATGTGTTTTATTTAAAGCATTTGGTGATGTTGATGCATTCCCATTATGTATTAAAAGTAAAGATGTAGATGATATTGTAAAAACTGTTTATTTAATTTCTGGATCTTTCGGTGGTGTTAACTTAGAAGATATTTCTGCACCTCGTTGTTTTGAAATTGAAAAAAGATTAAAAGAACTTTGTGATATTCCTATTTTCCATGATGATCAACATGGAACTGCAGTTGTTACACTTGCTGGTTTAACAAATGCTTTAAGACTTGTTAAAAAGAATAAAGAAGATGTCAAAGTAGTTATTAATGGAGCTGGAGCTGCAGCTATTTCAATTACTAAGCTATTATTAGCTGATGGCTTTAAAAATATTACTTTATGCGATACAAAAGGAGCTATTTTTGAAGGAAGAACTGTAGGAATGAATCCTATTAAAGAAGAAATGGCTAAAGTTACTAATCTTTCTAAAAAAGAAGGATCATTAAAAGATATGTTAGTTGGTGCTGATGCATTTATTGGTGTTTCTGCTCCTAATATGGTTACTCCTGAAATGGTTAAGACTATGGCTAATGATGCAATTGTTTTTGCATGTGCTAACCCAACTCCTGAAATTTATCCAGATGAAGCTAAAGCTGGTGGAGCTAAAGTTATTGCAACAGGAAGAAGTGATTTCCCTAACCAAATTAATAATGTTATTGCATTCCCTGCAATCTTTAGAGGTACATTTGATGTTAGAGCCTCTGATATAAATGATGAAATGAAGTTAGCAGCTGCTAGAGCATTATCAAATTTAATAACTGATGAAGAATTAAATCCTGAATATATTATTCCTGCAGCCTTTGATCCAAGAGTAAAAGAAGCCGTATCAAAAGCTGTAGCTGATGCTGCAAGAAAAACTGGAGTTGCAAGAATAAATAAATAAACACAATAATGTGTTTACCTTAAAAACAAGGAGGAAAAATGCTGGAATTTCAACTTCCCTATTACAAACATCATATGACGTTGTCAATCGAAGATAAAGAGCGTTTAGCAGGAGTTTTAGTATCTAATTCTGAAACGTTTGTTACTAAGGGGGGACCTGCAGATTTAGTAAAAAAGGCACTTAAAAAACCAATAGCATCAAAGCCACTTTCGAAAATTGCAAAAAAGAAAAAACATATTGTTGTAATAACTAGCGATCATACTAGACCTGTACCAAGCCATATTACAATGCCTATTATTTTGAAAGAATTAAGAAAGCATAATAAGGGTGTAAGGATTACTATTCTAATAGCTACAGGTATGCATAGACCTACAACTAAAGAAGAAATGATTGAAAAGTTTACAAAAGAAGTTGTTGAAAACGAAGAATTTGTAGTACATGATGCTTATAAAGATGAAGATATGGTTTTTAAAGGTGTCTTACCATCTGGCGGAGAGTTGTGGCTTAATAAGTTAGTGGATGAAGCTGATTTATTAATTTCAGAGGGTTTTATTGAACCGCATTTCTTTGCTGGTTTTAGTGGTGGAAGAAAATCGGTTTTACCAGGTGTTGCTTCTAAGAAAACAGTTTTATGGAATCATAATGCAAGATTCATTTCTCATCCTGCGTCAAGAGCAGGAAGTTTACTAGATAATCCGATTCATAAAGATATGCTTTTTGCGGCTCAAGCAGCTAAATTAGCTTTTATTTTGAATGTAGTTATTAACAGTGAAAAAGAAATAATTAGTGCTTATGCTGGTGATCCGTTAAAAGCGCATAATGAAGGCTGTAAATTGGTGGCAGAACTTGCAAGAGTTAAACCTATTAAAGCTGACATTGTAGTTACAACTAATGGTGGGTATCCACTGGATCAAAATATATATCAAACCGTAAAGGGAATGACAGCGGCTGAGGCTTGTGTTAAACCTAACGGAGTAATAATCATTGTTTCGTCTTGTATTGATGGGCATGGAGGAGATTTCTTTTACCATACTTTAGCAGATGCTCCTAATGCTCAAGCAGCACTAGATAAAATAGAAGGAATTGATCCTTCTGAAACGGTTTTTGATCAATGGGAAAGCCAAATATTAGCAAGAATTTTAGTTAAGAGTACGGTTATTTTAGTAAGTGATTTGTGTGATCCAAAAATCATAACTGATATGCATATGCTTCATGCTAAGGATGTAGATGAAGCAATGGCGAAAGCTGAAAAAATAGTCGGTAAAAATAGTAAAGTAACCGTTATTCCTGATGGAATTTCTGTTATAGTTAAGGACTAGTCTTATTTACCCGCTTCTTTTGAGCGGGTTTTTTTATAAAATTGAGAGGAGAATAAAAATGAGAAAGAAAGAAGCTAAAAAAAGATCGTGTTTAAAACCGACACCTTCTGTAATTGTATCAATGAGAGATAAGAATGGAAAAAACAATGCTTTGACAGTAGGGTATTGTTGTAATTGTAGTTTTGATCCGCCTATGATTATGGTGGGGATTACTCCGACTAGGTATTCTTACCATATTGTCAATGAAACTAATGCTTTTGTAGTTAATCTTACAACAAAAGAAAACCAAGCTTTAATTGATTATATGGGGAGTGTTTCTGGAAGGGATAAGGATAAGTTTAAAGAAATGAATGTAGAAATAGAAGAAGCAATTAATATTGATGCTCCGATGATTAAAGATTGTCCTGTTAATATCGAATGTTTGGTTGTTGATAGTGTTCATACGGGATCTCATGTTATGTTTATTGCTAAAGTTTTATATGTACATGCAAGAGAAGATTTATTAAAAGAAGATGGTTCTATTGATAATTCTAAAATTAGATTTTTGTAAAAATCCGTTCTTTTGAAAAATACTAATATTTATTGCAATAATTACAAAAAGATGCTAAAATACTTCGGGTATCTAAAGGAAAGGCGGATAATTAAATATGGAAAAAGTTTATGAAAAAAGTCTTGAGTTACATGCTTTACACAATGGGAAGTTAGAAGTTGTTTCAAAGGTTAAAGTAGATAATAGAGCAGATTTGTGTTTGGCTTACACTCCTGGAGTTGCTGAACCTTGCAGGCAAATACATGCTAATCTTGAAGATGTATATAAATATACTATTAAAGGTAATACAATTGCTGTTGTAACTGATGGAACTGCTGTTTTGGGTTTGGGTGATATTGGTCCTCATGCTGCAATGCCGGTTATGGAAGGAAAAGCAATTTTGTTTAAGCAATTTGCAAATGTTGATGCATTCCCGATTTGTCTTAATACTAAAGATACTGAAGAAATAATAAAAGCGGTTAAATATATTGCTCCTACTTTTGGTGGAATTAATTTAGAAGACATTTCTGCACCTCGTTGCTTTGAAATTGAGAGAAGATTAAAAGAAGAACTAGATATTCCTGTTTTTCATGATGATCAACATGGTACTGCAATAGTTGTTTGTGCGGCTTTAATCAATGCATTAAAAATAGTAAATAAAAAAATAGAAGATATTAATATAGTAGTTAATGGCGCAGGGTCTGCTGGTATATCAATCGCTAAATTATTGCTTCAATTTAAAGCTGGTAATGTAATTTTAGTTGATAGAGTTGGTGCCATTCAAAAAGATGAAGAGTGGATTAATAGTGCTCAAAGAGAAATGCTAAAGTTTGTAAATATTAATAAGAATAACGAAAAAGGTCCTTTAAAAGAAATTATTAATGGAAAAGATGTTTTTATTGGTGTATCTGCTGGAAATGTTTTAAGCCAAGAAATGGTAAAAACTATGGCAAGCGATCCGATTGTATTTGCGATGGCTAATCCAATTCCTGAAATTATGCCAGATGAGGCATTAGCAGCAGGAGCTAGGGTTGTCGCTACTGGAAGAAGTGATTTTCCAAATCAAATTAATAATGTTTTGGTATTCCCTGGGATTTTTAGAGGCGCACTTGATGTTAGAGCTAGAGATATCACAGAAGATATGAAAAAAGCAGCAGCTATAGCTATTGCTGAGCTAGTAACAGCTGAAGAGTTAAATGAAGAATATATAATTCCTTCTATTTTTGATAAGAGGGTAAGTGAAAATGTAGCTAAAGCTGTGGCAGAAATAGCAATTGCTACAAAAGTGGCTAAATTATAAAAGGCAGATTTTGCCTTTTTTTAAAGAATAGTTATTGACATATGTTATTAATTGACTTATAATATAATTGACATATGTCAAATAAATTATAAGGAGGCAGATTATGCCAAGATTTGATGGTACGGGTCCTAATGGAGCTGGTTCAAAGACAGGATGGGGGAGAGGTATTTGTGATGGAACAAATCCATCGGTAAGCGTTCCGAGATATGGCTTAAGAGGCGGAGGAATGGGAAGAGGTAGAAGATGTTCTTATTTTGGATTAGGAAGTTACCAAAATTTTTCTATTGACGAAGAAAAAGAATATCTTAAAAAAAGATTAGAGCAACTAGAAAAAGAATCAAAATAAAACAAAGAGAATTTTCTCTTTGTTTTTTTGGTTTTAAGCCTCATATATGGCAACTTTAAAGTGTATATGTTATAATATATATGGGATTTGGGAAAATAATACAACTAAATACAAAAAACGAGGTGCAAAAATGAAAATGTTTAAAAGGACTGGACTTGTTTTGCTTTTTTTTGCGTTAATCGGATTTATTAGTTTCCAAACCGTTGATGCTTATACTTTGACTGGACTTTCAATAAGTGGAAGTAATGTATATCATTACAATACTTCAACACAAGTTCAAATCCCAAATACCTACGAAAAACAAAAATACAACATGCGAGGAGTATGGATTTCAGCTTTTGCTGGAGATGTTGCTATAAATGGTATTTCAACTTTCCAAAATACTATGAATACAGCAATTGATACTATGAAATATTTTAATATGAATACTATGGTATTCCATATTAGAACGCATAATGATGCTTTTTACCCAACTACTTTGAA
>JAQUUM010000065.1 GCA_028693885.1 Bacilli bacterium | reverse complement strand
AAATTACCAAAAGTTCTCCCTGTTTTTCCTCTTACAAGTTCAGCAACATCTGGATTCTTTTTTTGAGGCATAATACTAGACCCAGTTGAAAAAGCATCATCTAATTCAATATAGCCAAATTCTGAAGTACTCCAAAGGATAATTTCTTCAGAAAATCTTGATAAATGCATCATAGTTATAGAGATATCTGAAGCTAGTTCAATAACATAATCTCTATCCGATACAGCATCAATACTATTTAAAACCACTCCATCAAAGCCTAACTTATCACTTACCAATTTTCTATTAATCGGATATGTTGTTCCAGCTAAAGCACAAGCTCCAAGAGGTGATAAATTGATTCTCTTTAAACTATCATTTAATCTATATATATCTCTTAAAAACATCGAACAATACGCAAGTAAATGATGAGCAAAAGTTATAGGTTGAGCTCTTTGAAGATGAGTGTATCCTGACATTACAGTATATTTATTATCAACTGCAGTTTTTAATATTTTTTCAATTAAATCAATCAATCCTTGTTTAATAGACACAATCTCTTTTTTTAAATAGAGTTTAATATCTAAAGCTACTTGATCGTTTCTACTTCTTGCAGTATGCAATTTTTTTCCAATTGTTCCTATTTTTTCTGTCAATCTAGCTTCAACAAACATATGTATATCTTCAGCATCTTTTATTTCAATTTTACCTTCATTAATTTCATCAAGGATTTCAAGTAAACCATCTTTAATTTTTAGCGAGTCTTCATTGCTTATAATTCCTTGTTCTGAAAGCATTTCAACATGAGCAATGGATCCAATAATATCCTCTTGATACATTCTCATATCAAAATGTAACGAAGAATTAAAATCATCAACGTTTTTATTTAGATTTTTTTCGAATCTACCTGCCCACATTTTTTTCATAATAACTCCTTATTTTTTATTTTTTTGATCACTTAAAGCTTTAACTTTTAATGGCAAACCAAACAAATTAATAAATCCTTCTGCATCTTTTTGATTATAAACAGTATCTTCTCCAAAAGTTGCAATTTCTTCTGAATATAAAGAATATGGACTTGTGATACTTGCAGGCATTACATTGCCTTTATATAATTTAAGTTTTACACTACCAGTAACTGTTTCTTGAGTTTTATCAACAAAAGCTGATAAAGATTCCCTCAATGGTGTAAACCATTGTCCATTATATACTAACTCAGAAAATTTAATAGCAACTTGATGTTTATAGTGTTGTGTATCTTTATCTAAGCAAAGTGATTCTAATGCTTCATGAGCTTCATAAAGAATAGTACCTCCAGGTGTTTCATATACCCCTCTACTCTTCATACCAACAAGTCTATTTTCAACTAAATCGATAATACCAATACCATTATCTCCACCAACTTTATTTAAATATCTAATCATTTTTATAGGATCCATTTTTTGGCTATCAACAGCTACAGGAATTCCTTTTTCAAAATCAATTGTAATATACGTTGGTTTATCTGGAGCTTTTTCTGGAGAAATACCTAACTCTAAAATCTTATCATAATTTGGCTCATTAGCAGGATTTTCTAAATCCATTCCTTCGTGAGATAAATGCCATATATTCATATCTTTTGAATAATTTGTTTCTCTTGTAATTTTTAAAGGAATATTTTTTGCAATTGCATAATCAATTTCTTCATCTCTACTTTTAATATCCCAAATTCTCCAAGGAGCAATTATTTTCATATTAGGAGCAAAAGCCTTAATTGTTAATTCAAACCTTACTTGATCATTCCCTTTTCCAGTGCATCCATGAGCAATGGCATCAGCATTTTCAGCTAAAGCTATTTCTACTACTCTTTTTGCAATTATTGGCCTTGCAAATGAAGTCCCTAACAAATACTTGTTTTCGTATTTTGCACCTGCTTTAATAGTTGGAAACACATAATCTGTAAGAAATTCTTCTGTCAAATCTTCGATATATATTTTAGAAGCCCCAGTAGCAATAGCTTTCTCTTTCAAGCCTTCTAATTCTTTATCTTGACCTAAATTACCTGCAACAGCAATAACCTCACAACCATAGTTATCTTTTAACCATGGGATAATGATGGAAGTATCCAAACCTCCTGAATAAGCTAAAACAACCTTTTTAATTTTTTCCATTTTTATTCTCCTTATCTTTCATATAATAAAAAAAGTCTCTTTTAAAAAAATAAAAAGAGACGAAAAATTTCCGCGGTGCCACTCTAATTGTTATGTTCATAACCCCTCAAGCAATAATTAACGCTTATTAACGACCACTCTACTACTGTTTCAAATGGTTATCTCCCAAGATGCGGTTCATAATAATCTTTGTGTTAGACTCTCATCATCTCTAACTCGCTTTGACAAAAACTTATTACTACTCTTCTTGATCTACGATTTTTATAACAAAAAAGCCTAAAAACTTAGACTTTTATTTTTAATTATACTCAAGAATTGCTTCTATCTTGTAATCTAAAAGTCTAAAAAACTTCCTCGTCACAACAATTATACTATCTTTTTTTTATAAAAGCAATACTTTTTTTATATTTAGTTATTTTTTCTACTATCTGATTTTTTTCTTTCATTAGTATTAAGAAGTTTTTTTCTTAATCTAATATTTTTGGGAGTAATCTCAAGCAGTTCATCATCATTAAGATAATCCAGACAAGCTTCTAAACTCATTCTTCTTGCTCTTTTCAAAACAACAGTACTATCTTTGCCAGCACTTCTCATGTTTGTTTGTTGTTTAGCTCTTGTTACATTTACTGCCAAATCATCATCTTTATTGCATTCACCAACAATTTGGCCTTCATATACTTCTTCATTTGGCTCGATAAAGAAAACACCGCGGTCTTCTATTTGTCCTATTCCGTAAGCTGTAACTTTACCTTGATTGATCGAAACTAATACACCTAATTTTCTACTTCCATAACTAATATTTTCAACTTTTTTATATTCTTCAAAAATGTGACTTAAAGTTCCATATCCTTTTGTTGCAGTCATAAAATCAGTCATTAATCCAATCAATCCTCTTGATGGTATACTATAAATTAACTTAGTCTGTTTATCATCACTACTCATGTCTTTTAAAGCACCACCACGGTTACCTAATAACTCAATAACAGATCCAACAGTATCGTTCGGAGTATCAACTACTGTATATTCATAGGGTTCATAAGTTACTTCATCAATAACTTTTAAAATTGGTTTAGGTTTTGATACTTGGAATTCATAACCTTCTCGCCTCATTTGTTCTATTAGTATTCCTAGATGAAGCTCGCCTCTTCCTAATACTAACCACTCATCACTAGTCCCAACACGCCTTACTCTAAGACTAACATCTTTTTGAATTTCCTTATTTAGTCTTTCATCAATTTTTGTTGAAGTTACAAACTTACCTTCTTTACCCGAAAACGGGCTTGTATTAACTGAAAAAAGCATTTCTACAGTAGGTTCACTTATTTTAATTGGGGGAAGAGCCTCTTCTTGACCAATAGTACAAACAGTTTCACCAACATTAATATCGCTAATTCCACTGATTGCTACTATATCACCAGCAAAAGCTTCTTCTACTTCAATCTTCTTTAAACCTAAAAAACTATATAACTTTTGAATTCTAAATTCTTTTCTAGTGCCATCATTTCTTAAACAACATACCATTTCATTAACTTTTATTATTCCTCGTTCGATTCTACCTACTGCCATTCTTCCTACATAGTCATTATAATCTAATAATGCTCCTTGAAATTGCATTCCACCCGCTTTTTTAATCTTTGGATAAGGTATTTCTTTTACTATCAAATCAAGCAATGGTTTCATAGTTTTTTCTTGGGTTTTAATATCACTACTTAAACTACAAGTTCCTAATGTTGCACTTACATAAGCAGTTTTAAAGTCAATTTGTTCATCATTCGCTTTTAAGTCTATAAATAAGTCAAAGACTTCATTTAAGACTTCATCTGGTCGCGCAAAATCTCTATCTATTTTATTTATTACAACAATTGGCTTTAAGTTAGACTCCAAAGCTTTTGATAAAACAAAGCGAGTTTGAGGCATACAGCCTTCAAATGCATCTACTACTAACAATACTCCATCAACCATTTTTAAAATTCTTTCTACTTCACCACTAAAATCAGAGTGACCTGGAGTATCTAAAATATTGATTTTATAATCTTTATAATAGATTGCTGTATTTTTCGCTAGAATAGTAATGCCTCTTTCTTTTTCCAAAGCATTATTATCCATTGCACGTTCTGAAATTGTTTCTCTATTTTTTAGAGTATCTGATTGCTTTAATAATTGATCAACTAAAGTTGTCTTCCCATGATCTACATGAGCGATAATTGCGATGTTTTTAATTTTCATTCGAATTTAATCTCTTTCATTTTTAATTTTTTGTAAAACTCTTTTTCATGCGAAACTATTATAACAGTTCCTTCATATTTATCTATAGCTTCAAATAAAGCTATTTTTGCAGTATTATCTAAATGATTTGTTGGCTCATCTAGTATAAGTAAATTTGATTTTTCTAAACTAAGTCTTGCAAATCTAACTTTTGTCAGTTCACCACCACTTAACTTGTCCATCGTTTTTAAAGCAAGTCTCCCTCTTACTCCGTATCTAGCTAATAATTTTCTAATATCTTCATCAGGCATCAGAATATATAAATTCTTTATATATTGAATCGGCGTTATATTTTCTATTTTTTCTTCTTGTTGATAATATAATACTTTATTCAACTCATCTAATTTATAACTTCCACTAATGACTGGTATCTTACCTAAAATTGTTTTTATAAATGTAGTTTTACCTATTCCATTTTTGCCAAGAATAACAACCTTTTCCCCAAAAGATATATCGAAATTCATTGGAGCAAGCAAACTAGAATTATAACCTATACACAAATCATTTAGAATCAACGCTTTTCTATTAAATCCACTTGTAAATTTAAAGTCAAAATGGACTTTTTTTTCAGATTGTGGTTTTTCCATAACCTCAATTTTATTTAAAATTTTTTGTCTGCTTTTTGCTCTTTTTGAAGTTGTAGCTCTAACTATATTTTTATCAACAAATTCTTTTAAACTCTTGATTCTTTTTTGCTGAGCATCATATTCTTTTTGATAAAAATCATCCCTCAAACTTTTTTGAACTAAAAAACTTTCAAAATTTCCTCTATACTTAACAATATCTTTGTTTTCAAGGTTCGCAATACAATTAGTAATAGAATTTAAGAAAACATAATCATGTGAAATTACAATAAATGCTTTTTTATAATTAACTAAAAATTTGGACAACCAGTCAACATGAATAGCATCTAAGAAATTTGTTGGTTCATCAAGTAATAAAACATCTTTTTCTTCTAATAACATTTTAGCTAAAAAAACTTTTACTCTTTGTCCGCTAGAAAGTTCGTTAAGCAGTCTATCATCTTCAACATTTACACCTAAGCCATTTAAAACATTCCCTATCTTAGATTTAATTAAATAAAAATCTTTTTCTTCTAAATAACTTTGGATATTATAAGCTTTATTCAATATTTTATCTATATCCAAATCTAATGGATCTTCTAAGGACTTATAGAGTTTATTCATCTCTTTTTCTTTATCAAATAAATCCTTATACACATCATATAAATATTTTTCAATTGAAATAGAAGTATCTATCTTTAAATGTTGATCTAAGTAACTATAACTAGTTTTATTATCCCACTTGATACTTCCTCTATCAGGATAAATCTTATGCGAAATTAAGTTTAAAAGTGTAGTTTTACCACTGCCATTAGCTCCAATTAATCCCATATGATCATTCAAATGTAAATCAAAATTAACGTTATTAAATAAATCATTTTCTCCATAACTAAATTTTAGATTATCAACTTTCAAAATACTCATAAGGGCTCCTTAATACTTAAGAATTATAACACAAAGCTTTATATAATACAATTTTTTATTTTGATTTTTTTATATCAACTAATAAAAAAACTTCTTAAGCAATTTGCTTAAGAAGTTAGTTTTTAAACTAATATTATCCAATTTGATATATATTCATTACATTAGCTTGAACGACTGGATCAATTGCAGGATCAGCAGTAGCTAAAGCTGTTTGAATATTAGCATATATAGTAGCATTCACTGTAACCATATGTGTAGTTGGTGAAGTCATCATCAATACAAATTGGTATGTTGAAGTACTATTGGCAACGCCTAAAGCTACATCGATACATTCTTGTTCATCTGGATTAGTAGATTGAGAAAGTGCCATTAAACGACTCATAAGCAAACCTTCATCTAATATATCTTGGGCTTGAATATCTAAACCAGTATTACCACTCAATTCTTCAATTGCATTTTCAAGCAAATCAGAAGCTATTTCACTATTTGCAATGTCTTCAAAGTATTGTTGCATTAAAAGTGGATCAATATTATCTATATTATTAATGTCATCCATAATCGAACTAATATCATCAAACAATGCAGCTGCAGCAGCAAAAGCAATAATCTCATCAACAATTTCATCAAAAGTCATTGAACTTAAATCATATCCAGCAAGGAAAGGATATTGCGATTCAAGATTTGAAATTGCTGTAGACAGCAACAATGGCATTACTTGATCTTTAATATTAAACTCTTCTGAAAAATCTAAACCTGATAAATCAATAGTTCCCAATTCCCCAGATTCACTAAATAATGTATCTAGTAAATAAATTATCAACTCTTCTGTAACATTTCTAATGTTGCTAGTTTGTGATAAAGCATTTAATGAATCATCAATATTAGTTAGTTCATCACCAATATTATTCAAAGCT
>JAQUUM010000064.1 GCA_028693885.1 Bacilli bacterium | reverse complement strand
ATCTGCCCTTCCAGTCACTGCTGCAGAAACTGAACTAGGAATAGTCGCTGTATAAGTCTTAGCTCCTGCTATTCCATCTTTTACGACTGTAATAGTATAACTCACACTCAAATTACTTGTAGGTCTCTTAACAACATGACCATAATTATCTAAATATGTAGTATTTCCTGATTTTAACGTAATACTATATGCCTTATATTTTGTATAATATTCATACTCAGCCTTTACCATCTTAGCAAAAGCCGCAGTCCACAATCCCGATTCTCTTAATTCTTGCGGACAGTTTTTATAGCTAAAGTTATAATGTTGTTTTACAGCACTTAAACCAGCCATCCCACTCCACCTTGATATGATTCCCGGAAGAAGTTTAGCAGTTCTTTGCCATGTTAAGAAAAGATCATTACCTTGATTTTGACACATTTCAATACCTATTGCATATGAGTTACCACTATAAAGTCCACTAGTTGTACTTCCCGCATGCCAAGCTGTACTATTTTCAGGGCAGACCCTATAAATTGTTTTCCCATGATCAACTACATAATGAATTGAAGCGCCACTTGATGTTGATAAGAAATTTGCATTAGCTCTTGCGTTAGCAGTTGCACTATTATTTCCTGTACAATGAATCGTAATATATTTTCTACCCGGAGCCGTTGAATGCCAACGATAGAATGTAGATGTATCTACTGTATTTGAACCAAAATAATAATAGTTGACACTTCCTAATACTGTTTCAGTTTTTGTTGTCGTTCCATATGTCCTTACATATTGGGATAAAGTGGTATTAACTTTATATTTTTCTAAAAAAGTAAATACAGCAGCATGAGCACCACTTGTAGGAGGAGGCGTTGTGCCGCCACCACTACTACCATCTGTTACAGTTAATGTAACAGTACCTTTACCTTTTGTAGGATGAGTAGCTGTAATAACCGCAGTCCCAGCATTGTAAGAAGAAATTGTTCCATATGTTGATACACTAGCCACAGTTGAATTACTAGTTGTAAAAGTACATTCAGTTCTAGAAACTGAAACACCAGCAGAATCTCTTACATAAATTTGATATCCTGCAGCGCCAATATTCATAGTTGCACTTGGGTCAGCTGTTACAGTTAATCCACTTGTAGGTGGCGGAGGCGTTGTGCCACCACTTCCGATAGTTAAAGTTATGCTGCCAGACCCTTTTGTAGGATGAACAGCTGTAATCACTGCGGTTCCATTAGCAAGTGCAGAAATTGTCCCATATGTTGATACTGTTGCTACACTTGAATTAGATGATGAAAAAGTACATTCAAGTCTAGAAACACTTGCTCCAGCTGAATCATTTACGTATACCTGATATCCAGTTGCACCAACTGAAATAGTTGCACTTGGATCAGCCGATAATGTTAGAGTTCCAGGAGCCACTGCATTTACTGTTACGGCACAAGTTGCTTTAACTGATGTATTCGCAACTGAAGTTGCTGTAATTGTTGCAGTACCTGCAGCCATACCAGTAATTACACCCCCAACTACAGTTGCTACAGAAGCATTACTTGTACTCCAAGTCACTGAAGTATTACTCGCATTGCTAACTGTTGCAGTAATAGTTTTATTAGTTCCAACTGATAGACTAGTTGATGTTACTGACATTGTAATAGTCGGTATAGGAGCAGAAACAACTGTAACATTTGCTTGTGATTGTACAGTATTATCTGCATTAAGTTTAGCTATTATTATAGTATTTCCTGCAGAAATACCTGTTACTTTACCATTAGAATCAACTGTTGCAACATTTGAGTTACCACTTGACCAAACAACTGATTTATCAGTTAGAGAAGCAGCAAATACTGTAGCTGTAATAGTTTGATTTGCCCCTACATTTAAACTTAAATGTGTAGGATTCAATGTAATCGATTTAGCATCTGTTACTGTTACCTGATGCGTAGCAATTATTGAATTGTTAACAAGTGAAGTAGCTGTAATAGTAACACTTCCTTGAGCAATACCAGTTACTCTACCGCTATTATCAACGGTCGCTATGCTTGAATTGCTTGTAGACCAAGAAACTGCACTACTAGCACCTACTGGATAAGCTAAGGCTTGTAATACTATATTTTGTCCATAAGAAACTGAACTAGCACCAGTTATTGTTATTCCTTCTGGCAATGGTATTACATTAACTGAGAATGAAGCATCCTTTTCAGAATCACCCACTAATGTGGCTTTTATTAACACAGATCCTCCACTAACCCCCGTTACCCAACCAGCTTGATCAACTGTTGCAATGCTTGTATTACTTGATGAAAAAGTAAAAGTTGCGGGCTCTGTTGAAGGTGTATAACTTACAGTTAATTTAATTTTATTACCAGTCAAAACTTCATTTGTGCCAGAAATATTTATAGCAGTTATTGGACTTCCTGAAGTACTTGTCTCTTTTACATACATACTGAAAGTCCCAACTACAGTTTGATTACTTGCAAGAGCAGCTGAAATTATAACAACACCTTGTGTTAGACCTGTAACCACACCATATTGATTAACAGTTGCTTTTGAAGCATCACTAGAACTCCAGATTAAGCCTGTTACTACTCCTTGATTTGGAGTTGCAGTCAGTATAGTTGTTTCAGAAATATTAACAAAACTACTACCACTAATAACTAAGCTTGTTGGCGTCATTATCGAAGATGTTTTATTTCTAACAGTTACACTTATAGTAGTAAAACTATTTGCAGCTACAGCCGAAACCACTGTAGTACCAGCAGCTTTTGCTAATAAAGATCCATCAATATCAACAGATGCCACACTTGAATTACTTGACACCCAAATAATCTCACCCAAAAATTCACTACCATTAGCCAACAATTCTAAACTAATTAAATCATCAACCTCAATATTTAAATTTCCGTTTGAAATAATTAAATTAACATCTTGTTCATCATCGCCATTATTCCCTGGAGGCGTAATATCATCCTCAGCTTCTTCTGGCAACACTTCAACAGCTAACTTCAAAGTACCTATATTAGCATTTAATAAAGTTATGTTTAAATATGCCATTCCAGGTGAAACCGGAGTAATTATACCACTGTTATCAACAGTAAAAACACTTAAATTAGTAGACTCATAACTAAGTTGAGGAGCATCTAATCCAGATACTTGAGGATTCAAACTATAAAAATCCCCCATTTCTACTTCGATATTTTTGTCTTCCACTGTTATTGTAGGTTGTACTTCATTACAACCACTAATTAAAAAAACTCCCAATAATACTACAAAAAACAATATAACTTTTTTCATAATTCTCAAGTACAATTATCCTAATTGTACTTTCTCCTTTCTTCAATATAAAAAACATTCTACCATATTTATATTATAGCATATTTTTAAACTTATTCTACAGGTAAAAAAATACCGTTAAGGAAAGATTAAGCCAGTTTATTTATATCTTGGGATAAATTATAAAGTTTGTTAAAGTGTTTTTATCTATCGATTTAATAGCACTTTTTATTATCTCTAAATCTATTTTTTCTAATTTCTCCAGGTTTTCAAAATAGTCGATTTCTTTAAAACAATTTTCAGCCAAACTGCTAGAAATATTTGCGATGCTTCCTAAGCCTCTTATTTCAGTACCAACTATTACCCTTTTATAAACAAAAAAACTCTCTTCATCTATCCCCTCGATATTAATTCCATTTATCTTGTTATATAAATATGAGATAAAATCAAGAGGTTTGTTTGAGGATGTTTCAAAAATTATAAAATTGTAGTTATCATGGGTATAAATACTAAAATCAAAATCTTTACTAACTAACTCTAAATCTAGCATTTCTTGCCAATTATCAGAAGTTGCTGAAAAATAATGCGAAAAAATTATTCTATATACTTTCTTAAAAATAAACTCATCAACCGCTTTTGCAAAATCAGGCTTTATTTTCAAAGCAATCGCAACTTTTGGAG
The DNA here is from genome assembly GCA_028693885.1 of Bacilli bacterium. GTDB lineage: Bacteria > Bacillota_I > Bacilli_A > ML615J-28 > CAG-698 > JAQUUM01. The sequence goes on along the minus strand of JAQUUM010000064.1, from coordinate 2,885 downwards.
TAACAATCTCCATAATTTTGCTATCCTTTTCTTTATATGGAAAAGAAATATAATCTTTCTTTTCTTCAACTTTGGATATATTTTGATTTGAAAAACTTTTACCTAGTTGATTTTTATTAATCAATTCTAAAACTTTTTCTTTTTCAACATTACCAACAATAATCAATTCCATATTATCTGGTCTATAGAAAGCATTAAATACTTGTTTTAATATACTTATATCTATCATTTTGATAGATTCTATAGTTCCAGCTATTTCGTTATTAATATAAGTTTCATTGAAAAGATTATTAGCTATTCCTGTTATTAAATTATCCTCAGGAGAATCTAAATCCATTTTTATCTCTTCTGTAATAATCCCTCTTTCCTCTTCTACATCATTTTCACTACAATCCAGAGATTGTGTTAAATTTAGTAATAAGTTAAGATTTTTTTCTAAATTCGATACAGTACTAAAGTAATACACAGTATTATCATAACAAGTATAAGCATTTGCACTAGCTCCTTGTTTTGAAAATACTTCCATCGCATCAACTTTATTTTCCATTTGAAACATCAAATGTTCTAAAAAGTGAGCAGTCCCATAAGGAGTATTTATTCTTTTTTCATTAATATAAAAATCTGTATTTTTTGCACCATAATTAACACAAAGATATACATGTTTTTTCTTTGCATGTTTTTTAGGTACGATTTTAACAGTTAATCCATTTTTGAGTTTTTCAACATACATTTTTTCTTCAATTTTTTTGTATTCTTTTAAAAGCATTATCTTCCCTCAAGTAAAAACTCACTATCAAATAATACATTATTCGCAACCTTAACTATATCATTAATAGTAATTTCTTTTATTATTTTTATTTTATCTTTAATAGTTTTATCATTTTTAAAAAAATATTGCATTTCATAAAATGATATCATTCTTGAAAAACTATCATCCAATGATTTTAATTGTCTTAACAAAGTATGTTTAGCTTTACTTAATAGATTCTTCGAAATTATGCCTTTTTTAATTTTATTTAATTCTTCTTCTATTAATTCTCTTGTTTTATTTGCATTTTTACTGTCAATTCCAGCATAAAGCAACATAATGTGATAAGAAAAGTCAATACTAGCATCTATATCATAAACTAAAGAATTTTTTTCTCTAACTGTTTCAAACAATCTAGAAAAAGGTCCACTTCCAAATATTAGCAAAAAACAAAGTATAGGATACTTTTCTTTATCGTCATAACTTACTTCTTTTACTCGGTAGCCTCTCAACAATATACTTTGTTCAATATCTTTTTTCTCTAAAACCTCTTGTTTAGCAATAGCAATTTCATCTTTTTTTATTTCAAATGGGATATCTAAATTACTAGTATTATTATAAATATTTATTTTTTTTACTACATCTTTAACTCTTTTTAAAGTATAGTCTCCTATTACAAAAATACAAATTTCTTCACTTTTAAACATATTTTGATAAAATTCATATAGTTTTTTCGAAGTTATGTTTTCAATATCTTCTATGCTTCCATAAGGCTTTATACTAAGCAAAGAATCTTTTCCCATTATCTCCAAAATTCTATCTACTGCATATGTTTCTTTCCTATCATATCGACTAATGATTTTTTCCTTCTCTAGTCTCTTAACTTCATCAAAAACCTTTTTATTAAATTCATTATTTTCAATATCTGGATGTAAAATAAATTCTTTCATATAGTCAATAACAGCGTCTGTTAAGTCTATTTCAATCGGTCCTTGTTTTATAAAACTAGCGGAAAATGATGTTATATTCATTTTATATTGAACAGTTGAAGAAATGTTAAAAGATGTAGCATACATCTTATAAGCTTCCATTAATACTTCTTTTTTTGTTTTATATTTGCTACAACTGTTTTTTAATATCTTGTTTAACAAAACTCTATAACCAGCATTTTCTTTGTTAAACTCTCCTTTAAAGGCAATCTTTATGTAATTTGTTTTAAACCTATCAGTTTTAACAAATATAATATCAGTATTATTAATTTTTTCTTTATAAACTTTCATTTCAACCTCTCATATAAAAAAAGTGGTTGCCCACTTTTTTAAATAGACTCTAAAGCTATTTCAATCATTTTATTAAATGCTGTTTGTCTTTCAATAGCTGAAGTTACCTCTTTCGTAATTAAAGAGTCAGATACTGTTAAAATGCAAGCAGCTTTTTTATTTAATTTTATGGCATTTGCAAACAAAGCAAAGGATTCCATTTCTACAGCTAAACATTTTTTATCTTTAAATATCTCTTTAGCAAATTCAATATTATCTCTATAAAATACATCAGATGAATGAATTAAACCACAATGAATTTCTATTTTCAATTTTCTAGCTGTTTCAATTATTTTTGCATTTAGTTCTTTATTTGCATCTAAAACATCTTCGCTAATATTAAAAGCATTTTTTGCAAAAGTAGATTCACTATATGCAGCATCAGCTAGAATTACATCATAAACACTCAATGTTGGCGAATAGCTACCACAAGAACCAACTCTAATAATGTTTTCAACATCATAAAACTTATATAATTCATATGAATAAATGCCTATGCTTGGCATTCCCATACCAGAGCCCATAACAGTAACTTTTTTACCTTTATAACATCCTGTATAGCCAAGCATATTTCTTACTGAATTAATTTTAACAACATCAGTTAAATATGTCTCAGCAATGTGTTTAGCCCTTAAAGGGTCTCCTGGCATCAAAACTGTCTTACTTAATAAGTCTTTATTAGTTATTTCGATATGAGGTGTGGGGATCATTTCTAGACTCCTTTTTTTAACTCTTCAATTATCGCAACTCCATTACTAGTCCCTATTCTATTAGCTCCCGCTTTAATAAAAGACAAGAAATCCGAAGAATTTCTTATT
>JAQUUM010000063.1 GCA_028693885.1 Bacilli bacterium | reverse complement strand
ACTATTGAATCTATTTTAAATAAAGGAAATGTAAAGATTTCTGAAACTTTTGAAGAAATAGAAAATATTTCACTATTAATGCAAAAGAAAGAAATTGATTTAATTATACCAAGTGCACCATTCTTAACAGCTTTAAAAACTGAATTCTTAGAATATTTTCCTGATACAGTTGTAATTGATAGTGGTGATGCTATTTCTGAAGTGATTAGAAACAAAATTTCAAGCGAAAAAAATAAAGGTAAAACAATAATAATAACTACAGATACAAAGAAAGAATTTAAACAAAAAACTAAGTGGTTGAATTTGAAATATAGATACAAGCAAATTATGCCATTAATAAATGAAAATCAGATTAGTATTGATAAAATGATAGAGAAAAGTATAAAAGAATAAGAGTATGTTAGATAAAATTAAAAAATTAAAAAATAAATATGATTTTGGTATTATAAAGTTTTCTAAGGAGTTTTTAAAAAACAATATTATTGAGGAATCAAAGTTTAATTGGGTAAAAAGCGTTATAGTTTTTATATTCCCTTACGATAGTAAAACTCAAAAATATAATTATTTGCCTGCTAAGTTATCTTATGGGGTAGATTATCATAAAATTGTAAAAAGAGAAATCGAACTTTTCTTAACTGAGTTAGGTGAAATTGGAAAAGTTGAGATATTAGTAGATAACTCTTTTTTAGATGAAAAGCAAATAGCTATAAAAGCAGGATTGGGTATAATGGGCTTAAATAATTTATTGATTTCTAAAAATGGTTCATATAACGTTATTGGGGAAGTACTATCTGATTATCAATTTGAAAAATATGACGATTTTGATTTTAAAAAATGTATTGAATGTAATAAGTGTGTGATTGAGTGTCCTACGAATGCTTTAGAAAATGGTTATAATAGAAAAAATTGTATATCATATCTTAACCAATCTAAAACAAATAGGTTTGATTTGTTAGAAAAAATGTCTAATTACTATGGATGTGATATTTGTCAAGATGTATGTCCATATAATAAAGGGCTATCTAGAGGATTGAAAGAATTTGCATTTAATTTGGATTCAGTAGTTACTTTGGATGAGATGTTAAATATAGATGAAAACATATTTAATTCAAAATATTCTGAAAAATCATTTCATTGGATAGGGTATTTGAAAATCATCAGAAACTTGCTTTTCTTATATCAAAAAGAAGGATTGCTAACAAAAAAACATTTAGAATTAGCTAAGAAAAAGAATACAAATAACGAAGATTGGTTTAATAATACAATAGATTATTTTGTAAGGAAGAAAGAATATGTCAATTAACATAGTTTTATATGAGCCTGAAATACCACAGAATACTGGTAATATTATGAGGACTTGCGTAGCAACAAATACTATTTTACATCTAATTAAACCATTAGGTTTTTCGTTGAGTCAAAGTAAAATTAAAAGATCGGGTGTTAATTATATTGATAAATTAGAATATAAAGTTTATGAAAGTTTTGAAGATTTCGTTTCAAAGAATGTTGGAGAATTTTATTTTTTTTCAAGATACGGATTGAACAATTTTCATTCTTTAAAATTACAAGACTTTAAAAAAGACTATTACTTTTTTATTGGAAAAGAATCAACTGGAATACCTAAAGAAATATTACAAAAGTATCTAGATAGGTGTGTCAGACTTCCGATGACCGAGAATGTAAGAAGTTTAAATGTATCTAATGTTGCAGCGATTGCTATCTACGAAGCACTGAGACAACAAGACTATCCTAACTTAAGCAATTTTGAGCCAGAGTCAATGAAAGGTAAAGATTTTTTACTTAAATAAGTCTTTAAAGAATGTTATTATTATGTTATAATTTACAAGAAAAGAGGTATTTATGAAACAGTATTTGGATTTTGTTAAACATATTTTAGATAATGGATATACTAAAGAAGACAGAACTAAGACAGGAACTATCTCAACTTTTGGTTATCAAATGCGATTTGATTTGAATGAAGGGTTTCCTTTATTAACTACAAAAAAAATGCATTTAAAATCTGTTATACATGAATTATTGTGGTTTATCAGTGGAGATACTAATATTAGATATTTGGTACAACGAGATGTTAGAATTTGGAACGAATGGCCATATCAAAAATTTAAAAAAACTAAAGAATATAACAATGAAACTATAGAAGAATTTATCCAAAAAATTAAAGATGATGAATCTTTCGCTTTAAAATATGGTGATTTAGGACCAATTTATGGACGCCAATGGAGAAATTTTGTTGGTGAGGGGAAAAAGATAGATCAACTTGCCTGGGTTATTAATGAAATCAAAAGAAACCCTGATTCAAGGAGATTAGTCGTTAGCAGTTGGCAAGCTGCTAACATTGAAGAAATGGCACTTCCACCATGCCATTTAATGTTTCAGTTTTATGTAAGTGGTGGAAAATTATCTTGCCAACTATATCAAAGAAGTGCTGACGCATTTTTGGGTGTGCCATTTAATATTGCATCTTATTCTTTGCTTACTATGATGATTGCAAAAATTTGTGATTTGAAATTAGGTGAGTTTATTCACACGATTGGAGATGCTCATATATACTTAAATCATTTAGAACAAGTGAAATTACAGTTGTCGAGGGATCCAAAGAAAATTCCAAAAATGATTATTAAAAGAAAAGCAAAATCTATTGATGATTATAAATATGAAGATTTTGAACTTGTAGATTATGAGTCACATCCAACTATAAAAGGAGAAGTTTCGGTATGATTTCGATTATTGTTGCTATAGGGAGAAACAATTTAATAGGAAAAGGCAATGATTTACCATGGCATTATCCTGAAGATTTGAATTATTTTAAGGGAAAAACCCTTAATAAAACTGTTTTAATGGGTGAACAAACATTTTACTCAATTTTTAGTAGAATTAATAAGCCGTTGCCTAATAGGAATAATGTAGTTGCAACTCTTGATAAAAATTTTAAATACCCTGGCGTTTTAGTAATAAATGATTTGATTTCTTTTCTTAAAGAGAAACGAGATGAAGAAATTTTTATTATAGGCGGGTTGCAAATATATAAATTAGCTTTGCCGTATGCAGATAGATTATATATAACACATATTAATAAAGAGTATGAAGGGGATGTTTTCTTTCCTGAAATAGACTATAGTAAATATAAATTATTATCAAAAGAGGAAAAAGGAGATTTAGCATTTAGTATTTATGAGAGGATATAAAAAATGATAATTATATCTTTAGTGTTTTTATTTCCAATTTGTTTCAGTGTGGGTAGTATATACTATCAAGCAGTTAATTATGGGAATGTCATCTGGTGGTCTATTCCGCTAAGCTTATTTTTGGGGATTCTAGCATTCGCCCTTACTTTGGTTGTATTTTTAATATTTTCTTTGCTTTTGATAAATGGAAAACATATGAAATATTACCATTTTGTAATTCGTCAGGCTTGTGCATTCTTAATTTTCTTTTTTAGGATTAAAATTACTGCAACGGGTTTAGAAAAAATACCAAAAGAAGAAAACTTTTTTTTGGTTTGTAATCATTTGTCAAATCTAGATCCTGTGATTCAAATGTATGTTTTAAAAAAAGTAAATATTTCTTATATTATGAAAAAAGAAATAATGGCTATTCCATTTATCGGTTCTTGGCTAAAAAAATCTGGATTTCTAGTATTGGATAGAAATAACAATAGACAAGCTGCAGAGGTTATGATAGAAGCTATTCAAAAATGTAAAAATAACGAATATATAGGTGTTTTTCCTGAAGGAACTAGAAGCAAAGATGGTGAACTTTTGCCTTTGAAAAGTGGCATATTTAAAGTTCCACAAAAAGCAAATGTACAAATCTTAATTACTCATTTACATGGTTCAAATCAAATAAAACGTAATTATCCTTTTAAACGTACTCATATATATTTTGAAGTTTTAGATAAAATAAAGCAAAATGAATTGGAAAAAATGTCTACAAATGAGATTAGCGATAAAATTACAGGTATTTTTAAACAAAAGAATGAATATTATAAAAAAACAAACTAGAAATTCTAGTTTGTTTTAAAAATTTATTTCTTTAATTTTTTTTCCGTCGTATTCTATCTGGAAAAGCGAACAATTAGAAAGTGAGTTTCTAAAAGAATAATTAGAATCTAAAGTGTATTTTAGACCTTTAATAATATGGGAGTGAGTAAAAGCTAGAATATTTTTGCTTGGATATTTTTTATAAGATGACTTTATAAAATTTATGATTCGCAATTTTAACAAATCAACTTTTTCTAGTGTTGGTTCAGATTCAGAAATAATTAAGTCATAAACTTTGTCACTTAATTGCATGCCTTCAATTTTTCCAAAATCTCTTTCTATTAGGTTTTTATCAACTATTATAGCAGATTGGAATTGCATTTTTTTAGCAACAATATTTGCAGTGTCAAAGGCTCTAGAAAGAGGGCTTGAAAAAAATACATCCCAATTAGTTCCTAATTCAATGAGTTTATCAGCCAAATTCTCTGCTTGTTTAATTCCATTAGCATTTAGAGGATTATTAATTTGACCTTGAATTAAAGATTGACTATTCCAATTAGTTTCTCCGTGTCGTATAAAACAAATTCTCATAATTATTACCTCTTAGATAATTATAGTGGTTAAGTAAAAAAAATCAAGTTAAAATTAAATGAAAATGGTTTTAAAGTTTTTTTAAAAGTCGTATAATATAATCGTGGAGGAAAATATGAATATAATAGATATAATTACGAAAAAGAAAAATAAATACGTTTTATTGGAAGAGGAAATTAAATATTTTATAGATGAATATGTTGAAAATAATATAACTGATTATCAAGCGAGTGCTCTTTTAATGGCTATATGTATAAATGGTATGAACGAAGAAGAAGAATACTATCTAACTAAAGCAATGGTTGAAAGTGGTGATATGGTTGACTTATCTTCCATAAAAGGTATTTGTGTTGATAAACATTCAACAGGAGGGATAGGAGATAAAACATCACTAGTTGTGGGACCGATTTTAGCTGCTTGTGGTTTAAAGATTGCAAAAATGAGTGGTAGAGGTTTGGGTTTTACTGGTGGAACTATTGATAAACTAGAGTCAATTCCAAATTTTAAGACTCAACTTACAGAAGGAGAGTTTATAACCCAAATTAACGATGTTGGTATATCTATAATTGGTCAAACTGGAAATTTAGTACCTGCAGATAAAAAAATATATGCATTAAGAGATGTAAGTGGTACAATTGATTCCATTAGTTTAATATCAGCATCTATTATGTCGAAAAAAATTGCTAGTGGAGCTCCTTATATATTACTAGATATAAAAGTAGGAAGCGGAGCCTTTATGAAATCAGAACAAGAGGCTGAAAAGTTAGCAAAGTCAATGATTCAAATCGGAAAAAAATATAATAGAAAAGTAGTTTGTGTGCTTACGGATATGAATGTTCCATTAGGTAATTGTGTAGGTAATAGTATAGAGGTCGTAGAAGCAATAGAAACTTTAAAAGGCGAAGGAAACCCTAGATTTATGGATTTGTGTGAAACGCTATGCTCACAAATATTGATAATGACAGGTGTATGTTCTGATAAACTAAGTTCAATAAATATGGTTAAGGACACTATAAAAAATAAAACCGCTTTAGAAAAATTCAAAAAAATGATAGAATTTCAAAAAGGAAATCAAGAAGTCATAAATAATTATAAAATATTAAAAAAATCTAATTATATAGAAACAATCTATAGTGATAGAAATGCATATATTTCTAATGTTGATGCCTTGGGGATTGGCAAATCAAGCATGCTTTTAGGAGCGGGTAGAATTAAAAAAGAAGATTGTATAGATTTAAGTGTAGGGATAGAGTTGTTTGTAGAAAAAGGTGATTTTGTAAAAAAAGATCAGATTGTCGCGAAATTATATCATAATAATAAAAATTTAAATGAAGCAATTAAAATAGTTGAAAACTCAGTTGACTACTGTGATGAACCAATAAAATGTAGTAATGTTATTATAAAAGTTATAGAATAGTCTTAAGATAACGTGAATTAAGCAAAAAAATATTGCTTATATAAAAAGTGTGTGTTATCATAATAGTTAGATAATGAAAGGGGCTTTTAACATGAGTAAAAAAAATCTAAAGAACTTTCATCTTGGAGTAAATGAAGAACTTTTTAAAGTATATGATGACATGCATTTAATTAATCCTGTAGGAAAAGGTAAATTTATTTTAACAAGTCAAAGGTTAATATTTTCAGGAAATGTTAGAGGACAAAGGGGAGCGATTACCGTTGAGTCTTCTTTAAAAGATGTTAACGGAGGAATAAAAGCTGGATATAGTAAATCTGTAAACAAAGCAGCTAAAGTTTTTGGGTCATTATTTTTAATACTTGGATTTTTGGTAGCTGCATTTGGTGTTGGTATATATTTAAATGTTTTAACTCAAATATTGGCAATGATTCCGTTTGTTAACACTATAAATTTTAGTCCTTTTGCTATTTATATTATTGCAGGTGGTGGTGCAGCATTTGTTATAGGTCTATTAATTTTAATTATAAAAAGTAATATTTTTTATTTAGAAATACTTTCAAAAAGCCAAAGCAATGAGTTTTTAAAATTTTCTACAAAAGATAAAAAATCTAAAGATGTTATATCACAAATATTTGTTAATCCGGATAAAAATTTGAAAGAATTAGTTCTTAATTTAGGAACTGATATTTTAAATGCTCAACAATTTACTGGCGGGAAACAAATAGATATAAGTCAGTTAGATGAGGAATTAGATTTGTTTGGAGATCCTAAAAAAAAGAGAAAGAAAAAGAAAAAAGAAAAGAAAGAAAAAGAGAAGATTAGTTTACTTGATGAAGAATAAAAATA
>JAQUUM010000062.1 GCA_028693885.1 Bacilli bacterium | reverse complement strand
TTAGTTTCTCTACGTCCTTTTACTTTATCTTCTCTTTCAACTTCAACCCACTCTTTAGCATTAACTAAAGGACTTTCGCCAGTTTTACTTAAAGTAATTTTTTCTAATCTTGGTAATTCTAAAGGTAGGTCTTCTAGCTTTACTATTTCTACAGTTCCATCTTCCCAAAAAATCACCGGGAAAGGCTCTCCCCAATATCTTTGGCGACTAAATATCCAGTCACGCAGTTTATAGTTTACATCAGCATAACCAAGTTTTTTATCTTTTAAAAATTTAATTACTAAATCTATTCCATCCTTTTTATCAGTTCCATTAATAAATCCAGAATTTATATGTATCCCGTCCCCCTCATAATAACCTAAACTCATATCGCCATCAAGAACTTGTATGATTTCTAAACCAAATTCTTTCGCAAATTCATAATCTCTTGAATCATGAGCAGGAACTGCCATTATTGCTCCTGTACCATAAGAACTTAATACATAGTCAGCAATCCAAATTGGTATTTTCTTTTTATTGATAGGATTTATTGCATAAGCTCCTAAAAATGCTCCTGTTTTTTCTTTATTCAAATCCGTTCTATCTAAATCTGTTTTTGCTTTTGCATAATCAATATATTTTAAAACTTCTTCTTTTTGAGAATCTGAAACTATTTTTAACACTAATGGATGCTCCGGAGAAAGCACACAATAAGTAGCCCCAAACAAAGTATCAGCTCTAGTTGTAAACACTTCGAAATTATAATCAGTACCAAAAACACCAAATGTAACTTTTGCACCTTCACTTTTCCCAATCCAGTTTCTTTGCATATCTTTAACTGAATCAGGCCAATCAAGTTCATCTAAGTCACTTAAAAGTCTTTCAGCATACTCAGTTATTTTTAAAACCCATTGTTTCATAGGTTTTTTAATAACCGGATGAAAGCCTCTTTCACTAACCATTTTACCATCAACTATTAAAACTTCTTCATTTGCTAAAACTGTTCCTAAATTATTACACCAATTAACTTCAATGTTTTTAATTTCGGCTAAGCCTTTTTCATATAATTTAGTAAAAATCCATTGAGTCCATTTAAAGTACTTCGGATCACTTGTATTAATTTCTCTATCCCAATCATATGAAAACCCCAAGTTTTGAAGTTGTGTTTTAAATATTTGAATGTTTTTATTTGTAAAGTCACGAGGATCTTTTCCAGTTTCTAAAGCATATTGCTCTGCTGGCAAACCAAAAGCATCCCATCCCATGGGATGAAGGACATTAAACCCATTCATTCTTTTGTATCTTGAAACAATATCAGTTGCAGTGTATCCCTCAGGATGACCTACATGTAATCCCGCACCACTTGGATATGGGAACATATCTAAAGCATAATATTTAGGCATAGACAAATCATCTTTTGTTTTAAATACTTTATTTGTCTGCCAATAATTTTGCCATTTTTTTTCTATTTTTATATGATTATAACTCAATTTAAATTCACTCCTTTATAATATGTTCTTTTTGTTATCATTAATATAGTGATTAATTAAATGATTTCCCATTCTGATAACAAAAATGACCGTAATCACTATTCCGATTATTCTGAATAACATTTCATTAAACAAAAACCCTATTGTATCAAAGAAAATATAAGGTGCCATTGCATAAATCGTTAATTTCCACATTTTACCAAATCCATAAATTTGATTTAATTCAGTTCTTCCAAAAAGTGTCATCAATACTGAGAATCCTAAAAGCATAAGCAAAGTATCAAAGACAACTAACACAAGATTCATAACTAAAGAATAAGGACGAAATTGATTATACTCCAGTCGATAAACCTCAAAAACTTCATCCCAAAAAGCATTTTCTCCAGTTGTAGCATTTGAAAAATCTATATTTGCTAGTCCAGGATAATCGCTATATGCAAATAATTCAAATTTTAAAGGCACTCCACTAGTGTATAAATATGCTTTATCCGGAGATAAAACCAAGTAATCAGCACTTCTAATGTTAGATAACTCAATACTAGTACTTTGACTTATAACTATTCTAAAAGTGCTTGTTGCTTCGTATTCAAAAACATCATCAAGTCCAAACCGATGCACCAATCTCCCATTCACTATTTTAAAAGGAATAGCAGGATCGCCATTAAAATTTTTTATTATCTGAATCTTTTCTGTTGAAGTCAACGCAGGACTAAAACTTGTCGTTAAAGTTATAGGAATTGCTGCAACTAACAATAGTATAAAAACGTAGATAATAGATATATAAATTTTGTCGTTAATATAGCTGATTAGTTCTCTTGGAGAACTAAGTCCACTAGCTATTCTTTTTATTATCCCCATATTTTTCTCCATAAAACATAATTATTTTAACACAATTTCGTTTTTTTTTCAACTGTTATATTATTTTAAAACCCTTCTTTCGAAGGGTTTTATTTTAATTGCTATTATCTATTATTAGATTACCATTACTATCAACATCATAAACATCTATAATCATAGCATTTAGAACATTATTATCTAATATTGAATAACAATATATTCTAACAGAACCTTTTGTATGGCCCGTAATCACACCATTATTAACACTCGCTACTTCTGGAGTATCACTTCCCCAAACAACTCCTTGATTAGCACTAATTGGATCAGTAACTATGGTCCAAGTTACTGTTTGGTTTATTCCTACTTTATCAGCTCCATTTATCACAATCGACTCAGGAGTACTACCAGTTGAAGGCGAAACTGTAATAGTTATTTGACCTTTAACATTTGTATTTAGAGTTGATGTTGCAGTAATAATAACACTACCTACGCTAACCGCCGAAACTCTACCACTACTATTTACTGTTGCAATTGCATTATTGCTGCTTGACCAAGTAACCGAAGTTGAAGCATTGCTCGGAGTAAATGTAGGTACTAAATTTAATGTTTGATATACTTCTAAACTACTCCCACCACTAAGAGATATAGCAGTTGGTGCAACTGTGTTTCCACTGACAACTATATTATGAGTTTTTTTAACACTAGTATCTTGAGTTGAAGTAGCTGTAATTAATACCGATCCAGCCGATAGAGCTGTAACTATACCATTACTATTAATGCTAGCAACTGCACTATTGCTGCTTGACCAACTAACCCCACCACTAGAAACACTTGCAACTAATGTACTTTGACCTCCCACTACCATAGTAGTAGGCCCCACTATGCTAATTGATATTCCTGAAGCTCCTGCTACAGAAACAGTAACAGTTATAACATCAAAAGGTTTAACTTCATCTGTTGTGTTATAAGTTGCCATAATATTAGCAACACCCGGAGAAACACCTAAAAGTGCTCCAGTTGTTTGATTAACAGTTGCAACACTAGGATTGCTTGTGCTCCATTTAACTCCGCCAATTGTCCCTGCAGGTTGTAAAACAAATTGTAAATTTTGAGTTTCCCCAACAGTCATTGTTTCAGAGCCAAATATTGTTACATTAACTCCGCCATCTGCTGCCGGCGTAGTAACTGATATTTCAACAGTTGTTGAAATAGTTGGAGTAATTTTTGATATTGCTGTTATAGTACTTTTACCAATTGAAACTCCTGTTACTAATCCAGTTGAAGAAACTGAAGCAACACTAGGGTTACTACTTAACCAATCAACTGCATTACTAGCCCCTGTTGGTATAGCTTGAATAGTTAGTTGTAATGTTTTATTCATTTCTAAACTTCTAGCATTCTTAATCGTAATACTCTCCAAAGTGTTAGAAACAATAGTTAAAGTAATGCTATCTTCAGCTTGAGAAAGTACATCAGTAGCCTTAATTATTACAGTTCCAGGAGCTATTCCTAAAACTTGACCTTGAGGACTAACAGTAGCTATCTGAGAATTCATTGATTCCCAAGAAATATTTCTTTGACTGCTAACTCCACTAACTCCTAAAGTTATTGTCCCCCCTACCAATAAGTCTGAGCTTGGTGCATTAGTTATACGCAAACTAGTTTCACTTTTACCACAACCAGTTATCCCAAATATAACCATAAGTATTAATACTAGTAGTATAGATCTTTTCATATTATACCTCTTCATTTTTATTACGATTTCATTATAGCATAAGTATATACAAATCTAAAGTTTTTTTATTTGAATTTCAGTTAATTTTAATCTTTGGTAAAATATAAAACTCTCTTTGAAAGAGAGTTTAACATTTTAAACTTTTTTTATAGAATCAAATCCAACTTCAGTCGGTGTCAATCTACCGAAAACATCAATTAATATTTTAATAAGTTCTTTGTCTTCATCGATTTCTTCAACACGCCCAACTTGATTTTGAAATGGCCCAGAAGTAATTTGGACGCTATCACCAACATTAAGGTCAATTTTCTTTTCTTTTGTTACTCCACACATCTTTAAAATCGGATCAATTTCTTCTTGAGATAGTGGTACAGGCTTTGTTCCTTTTCCTGAAGAACCTAAAAATCCAGTTACCATAGGAGTATTTCTAATCATAAACCAAGTCTCATCAGTTACAATCATGTCTATAAAAACATAGCCAGGGAAAGGTTTAGTTATAATTTCTTTATACTCACCATTTTTCTTTTTTTCTAGTTTTTTTTCTTCTGGTACTAAAACATTAAATATGAACTCATTCATATTCATTGATTCAACTCTTCTTTCAATATTTGCTTTTACAGCATTTTCACATCCAGAATATGATTGAACTACATACCATGATCTACCTATGTTAGGACTACTCATACAGGAATCCCCATTTTAGAAGCTAACCATTTAAAAAATTCAACAACCTGAGTTAAACCTAAATCAACTAATAAGAAGAAAAGTGACATAGCTAATGAAAATAATAAAACTGTTACACTATTTTTAAGCAAAACTCCTTTTGAAGGCCAAGATATTTTTCTAATTTCTCCAATAGAAGGTTTGTAAAAAGGCCAAACCGCTAACAATAAAGATACTGCTCCTAAAATAATTAAAATCCAAGCAAATACTTTTGGATAATCACCTATTAAAAATACATCATCCTTAATAACTAAGCCACTAGTACCTGTGTTTTCACCAACAATAATCAAAACTCCTAATACTATCGCTATTAAAGATAATACTAAAAGTATTAATCCTTCATACTTGTATTCTTTAGTAAGAATAGTTAAAATTTTATTTTCCTTATTTTCTTTTTTTTCGACAGCCATTTTATACACTCCTATTATTTGGATTCTTTATGCAATGTATGTTTATTGCATGTTTTACAAAATTTTTTAATCACCATTCTATCAGGTAAGTTTTCTTTACGACTAACTGTATAATTGCGAGATAGACATTCCTCACAAATTAAAATAATTTTTCGTTTCATTATATCCACCTTCAAGCACACTAAATATTTTACCAAAATATACGAGTAATGTCAACGATAAGATACTTTATTTTATTACCTTAAGCTTTTCTCTAATTCTAACTGTAGCATTATAAATGCTTTTTTTAGAAGCATTTGTTAATTCCATTATATCTTTTGTTTTTTTGTATTTCAAAAATTTGTATTCATAGACTAGCATCTCAAAATCACTAAAATATACATCGTCTATATTTACACTATTTTTTACTTCTTCATCAAAGAATTTTGTTTCATCAGCAAGATAGTATAAATCTTCAACTAAACTAACATTATAGAAATATTCTTTCTCTTTTCTTAATATTTCCATAAAACGCCATTGCAATAATTCATCAAAATATCTTGTAAAAGTCTTTTTATAATTTTCATCATATTTATTAATCGCTTTATTTAAGACCAATAATCCTTCTTGAATGAAATCATCAACTAATCTACTCTGTATTTTAAAAAGTTCAATTCTTTTCTTAATCAAATTTGTGTATTTTTCGAACATTATTTCCAATGCATGTTCATTATTGTCGGCAATCAAATATAACAATTCAAAATCGTTATATTTTTTCAAATTTACCTCCTGATATTTTTTGTTATTTCATAAGCTAAAATTCCAAACGACACCGAAGCGTTTAAAGATGTGGTATTTCCAATCAAAGGTATCTTGACTAAAAAATCACAGTTCTTTAATACAAGAGGAGAAATCCCTTTTCCTTCCGACCCAATTACCAAAAGAATTTTTCCTTCGTATTTAACTGATTGAAAGTCAACACTTTCTTCTTTATTTTCAGCTGCATACACCCAAAAACCATTTTCTTGCATCTTTTTAATTGCTGCAGTTAAATTAACAACCTCTATCACTTTTACATATTCAATTGCTCCAGTAGAAACCTTAGCCACGGTGCTATTTAATTTTACGCACCTGTTTTTACCTACAATCAAATGTTTTACCCCTAGAGCTTCACAGGTTCTTATGATAGCTCCAAAATTCTGAGGATCATTAATTTCATCAAGCATTACCCATACTTCGTTATCATTTATTTTATTTAGCTCTTGATCTAAATCATAATATTGATAAGGTTTTATTTCAGCAATTATACTTTGATGATTAACATCTTTATATTTTTTAAAAAACTCCTTATCAACATATTCAACTTTCACCTTATTTTGTTTTATTAAATCTAATATTTCAACTACATAAAAATCTTTCAATAGAAAAACCTTAATGACTCTATCAGCTTTTAACGCCTCTAAAACTGTATTCCTACCATAAATTATCTCACTCATTTTTTTCCTCAATAATTAAAATAGCCCTTTTAAGTAAATATTCTAATCTATCCTTTTCTTCTTTTAAATATAAATATCCAATTATAGCCTCAAATCCAGAACTATTTAAATATTCAGTTTGATCAATATTTTTTCTATGACTTTGGTATTTAAAATTTCTACCTCTTTTAAAAATATTTTGTTCTTCTTCAGTCAATTCATCCCTAAT
>JAQUUM010000061.1 GCA_028693885.1 Bacilli bacterium | reverse complement strand
AACTTTTCAAAAAATTCAATAAATTCATCTGGATTAACTTGTGAAGTAGTAGCTACTTTCTTTTCTCTCATTAAAGAATAAAGTTTAGTAGCAGATAACTCTCTTTCATCAGGATAGTGATGATAAGATGTCCCATCAAGTTCTACTGAAAGAGGTATTATTTGTATATCCATATCTTTTACAGCTTTTCCACTTAGATCACAACAAGAATCAGTTGCTAATATTAATTTCCCCATAATTCTCACAAACTGTTTTAACAGTATCTCCTTTTTTAAAACTTTAGATTATTCTATCATAATAAAAATTGCATGTCAAACAAAAGCAATTAATATGAGTTATTTTTTCATATTACTTAGTGCTACTGAAAGCATTAATTTAATTCTATTAATTTGATTAACTTCACTAGCACCTGGATCATAGTCAACCGCTACAATATTTGATTTAGGGTATTTATTACGCAACTCTTTTATCATTGACTTACCAACTATATGATTTGGTAGACAAGCAAAAGGTTGCATACAAATAATATTTGAAACACCAGACTCTAGAAGTTCTATCATCTCTCCAGTTAAAAACCAGCCTTCTCCTGTTTGATTGCATAAAGATAAAATTTTCTTAGCTCCTTCTGCAATTTTATCTATATGAATAGGAGGAGTAAATCTTTTACTTTCTTTTAATAAAGTAGAAATATACTCTCTATTTTTATTAAATATGTTTATCGCCATTCTTGCATATTTTTTTCTTTTTCTATATACATATAATTCTTCTGCTTGAATTTCGATATTCTTAGCCACATAAAAGAAGAAATCAGCTAAGTCAGGCATCACAACTTCAGCCCCTTCTGACTCTAAATATTCCACTAAATGATTGTTAGCATCAGGGTGAAACTTTACCAAGATTTCACCAACTAAACCAACCCTCGGCAAAATCACATCCCTTAAAGGCAAATTATCGAACTTATAAATAATTTCTTTTGAAAGACTAACATATTCTTTAAAGTTAGCACTCGCTACTACTTTTGCAGCTTTTTTTGATAGTTCTTCATATAGTTTATTACTAGATCCACTTTCTGCTTCATATGGTCTTATCCTATATAATACTCTCATTAGTAAGTCACCTAAGAATAAACTATACATTACTTTTTTAGCCATTTTAAATGTAAATTTAAAACCAGGATTCTTTTCAACTCCTAAAGAAAGAGAGATTACAGGCACATGAGAAAAGCCTAAATCTTCAAAAGCTTTTCTTAAAAAGCCAATGTAGTTAGTTGCACGGCATCCACCACCTGTTTGAGTAATCGTGACCGAAGTTTTATTTAAATCATATTTACCACTTTTTAAAGCATTAACGATTTGACCGACAATCATAATTGAAGGGAAACACGCATCATTATTAACATATTTCAAACCTTCTTCAATATCTTCTTTGGTAACTTTTTCTAAAACTACTAAATTATAACCTTCAGTTTGAAAAGCTTTATCCATAAGTCTAAAATGAATAGGAGACATTTGAGGAGCAAGTATTGTGTGTTTTGTTTTCATAGATTTCGTAAACAAACTTCTTATATAACTTGTATCTTTAACCCCAATTTCAATATCATGTTTTTCTCTTTCAGCCATTGCTGCTTTTAAAGATCTAATTCTAATTCTCGCAGCTCCTAAATTACTAACCTCATCTATTTTTAAACAAGTATATATTTTATTATTTTTTTCTAAAATATCTTTTACTTGATCACTTGTTACAGCATCAAGTCCACAACCAAAAGAATTAAGTTGGATTAACTCAATATTTTTCATTTTAGAAACAAATTCACTAGCTCTATAGAGTCTACTATGATATACCCATTGATCTACTACTCTAATAGGTCTTTTAACAAGACCTAAATGAGCAATTGAATCCTCACTTAAAACTGCCATTTGGTAAGATGTAATCAATTTATCAATTCCAGGATTAATCTCAGGATCAATATGATATGGCCTTCCTGCTAAAACAATTGCTTTTAAATTTCTTTCCTTTATTTCTTTTAAGGCTTCTTCACCTTTTCTTCTAATATCTAATTTATAATTAGTTAGTTCTTTATATGCTAATCTTATAGCATTCTTGATTTCTTTTTTATCAATCTCAGAAAAAACTTCAATTAGTTTTAATTCTACTTCTTTTTTATCTTTAAAAGAAATAAACGGATTAATAAATTTAACATTATTTTCTTTTAATTCATCAACGTTATTTTTTATAGCTTCTGAATATGAAGTTACAATCGGACAATTATATTGATTAATTGCATTAATATCTTCTTTACCTTCATATACTATAGCTGGATAAAAAATAAAATCTACTTGTTTTTCAATTAAACTTATAATATGACCATGAACTAATTTAGCCGGATAACAAAGCGATTCTGATGCGATAGTATCCATTCCTGACTCATAAATCTTTTTAGAGCTTCTTGGTGATAACTCAACTCTATATTTTAAAGTAGTAAAGAATGTAAACCAAAAAGGATAATTTTCATAGAAGTTTAAAACTCGAGGAAGTCCAACACTTCCTCTTAAAGCAATGTCTTTATCTAGAGGTTTATATGAAAACAATCTTTTATATTTATATTCATATAAATTCGGAATTTTATTTTCAGTAATATTGACTCCAGCACCTCTTTCACATCTATTACCTGTAATTAGCCTTTCTCCATTAGAAAAAGTATTAATATTTAAAACACAATTATTACTACACTGCATACATCTTGAAACCTCGGTTGTATGAGTAAAATTAAGCAAAGCTTCTTTATTCAACAATTTTGTGTTAAATGATTCTTTGTATTGGCTTTTTGCAATCAATGCACAGCCAAACGCTCCCATTAAACCTGCAATATCTAGTCTTGTTACTTCTTTTTTTGTAATCTTTTCAAAAGTTCTTAATACAGCATCATTATAAAACGTTCCACCTTGAACAATTATATGATTACCAAGGTCAGTAGCAGACTTAATTTTAATTACTTTATATAAAGCATTTTTAATTATTGAATAAGATAAACCACTTGCAATATCACCTAGTAAAGCTCCTTCTTTTTGAGCTTGTTTAACTTTTGAATTCATAAAGACTGTACATCTTGAGCCTAAGTCAACTGGATTTTTAGCAAACAAAGCTTCTTTAACAAAATCATCAAGTGATATATTTAGAGTATGAGCAAAACTTTCTAAGAAAGAACCACACCCAGCAGAACAAGCTTCGTTTAAAACTACTGATGAAATGACTTTATTTTTTATAGTGATACACTTCATATCTTGCCCACCAATATCTAAAATAAAATCAACTTCAGGAATAAAATATTCAGCGGCTTTGTAATGAGCTACTGTTTCAATTTCACCAATATCAACAGAAAATGCTGCTTTAATTAATTTTTCACCATAGCCTGTTACAGCTGAAGCAACTATTTTTACTTTTTCAGGTAATCTTCCATATAAGTCAAGTAAAGCATTTTTGATTATTCTTAAAGGATTGCCTTGATTACTTTGATAGAATTGATAAAGCAAGTTTCCTTGTTCATCAATTAAAGCCATTTTAGTCGTAGTAGACCCACAATCAATTCCTAAAAATACATTCCCTTCATAAGAATATAAATCAGCCTTATTACAAACATTTATATTATGGCGAGTTTTAAAACTCTTATATTCTTCTATATTATTAAATATTGGAGGCAGTGAGGTATTGTTTAATGCATCACTATATTCTAAACTACTTATTTTATTTAATAATTCTATAACTGAAATCTTTTCAGTTTCTTTTGAAGCAATGCTAGCACCAAGCGCTACAAACAATTCAGCGTTTTTCGGAAAAATCGCCGTTTCTTCTGTTAAGCCTAAAGTTAATACAAACCTTTTTCTTAATTCACTTAAAAAACTTAATGGTCCTCCTAAAAATACAACCTTACCCTTTATTTTTCTACCACAAGCTAAACCACTTATTGTTTGATTAACAACAGCTTGAAAAATAGAGGCACTAATATCAGCCTTACTCGCGCCTTCGTTTAATAAGGGTTGAACATCAGACTTAGCAAACACTCCACACCTTGCTGCAATCGGATGGATGTTTTTCATCTTTTTAGCATATTCATTTAAACCTAATGCATCTGTATTTAATAAAGATGCCATTTGATCAATAAAAGCTCCAGTCCCACCAGCACAAGTCCCATTCATTCTCTGTTCGATACCATTAGAAAAAAAGGTGATTTTAGCATCTTCTCCACCTAGTTCAATAATAACATCAACTTCCCCTAAAAAAGCCTCAACCGCTTTATTACAAGCAATAACTTCTTGGATAAACTTCAAGCCTAAAGAATGCGTAATTCCAAAGCCACCAGAACCAGTAATATTAATAGTAACTTCGTAATCTAAATAATTTTCTAATGCTTTAGCAAGCATCTCCTTAATAGTCTTTTTAAAGTCAGAAAAATGTCTTTGATAAGCACTATAAAGAATATTATTTAAATTATCAATAATAACAATCTTAGCGGTTGTTGAACCTAAATCAAGTCCGATATGAATTAACTTCTCCACTTTTTTCCACCCTTATAATATAAAAAGATTAAATATATTATAACACATTTATATTTATTTTTTCAATCAGTCTTTAACTCTTAAAAAAACCTAGAGCTAAACTCTAGGTTTTAAATAAAACTTGTTTAAAATAAATTTATGAAAAATGCTTGATAAATAAAATAAATTGCAAGAACAAACATTAATACCGCTAATATAATTTTAAAAGCTAATGATACTTTTTGAAACTTATTAGACATTGCAATGTTTCTAATAGTCTGTACACTCAAGCCTGCAATAATTATAAATACACTATAGCCTAACGAATAAAAAAGTAATAATAATCCACCTACTAATACTCCTGCCTCTATTGCAGTAACATAAGCAAGCATCGCAGTTAACACCGGAGTTGCACAAGGAGTTGAAAATAAAGCTCCTAGCATACCAATAAGCAAAGCTCCTAAAACTCCTTTTTTACTAACTTGAGGCGCACCTCTTTGAATTCTACTTAAGAAATTTGTTAAACCTATTGTTTCAAAAGCCATAAAAAGCATTAGAAAAGCTAAAATTGTATACCATACTTGACCAAAGCCACCAATTGTCATACCTATTCCAATTAAGGCAGCTAAAACTCCTAGAACAACAAAAACAATCGTTTGACCTAAAGCTAAAAAGATTGAATATAATAAAGCTTTTTTTCTAGTGGTGCTAGCACCACCAACATAAGCAATAATTAATGGAATTGAACTAAGTGAACAAGGAGTAAAAAAAGTAAGTCCTCCAGCCACAAACGCTAGTAAAAATCCAAGCCATATATTAGAAGCTATAATTTCACTTAAATTTTGTAGTATAGAATCCATAAATTAATTCCATCCTAAAGCATTAAATCTGCTTTTTATAGTACTATATTCTTGATAGCCTACCATTCTATATAATTCATTCCCATCTTTATCTAAGTAAATTAAAGTAGGGATTGATGTAACATCATACTCAGATGCTTTTTGAGCACCTACTTGAGTATTCCACGAATCATATACTACTACATTAACTCTACCTTGATATTCATCTTTCAAACCATCAATAATTGGTTTAAGCATTTGGCAGGGCTCACAACTAACAGAACCTATTTCCATCAATGTTGGTAAAGAAGCATCTACTTCTGTTTCGCTAGTTTTACCTAAAACAATGCCTAGTATTACTGCTAATGCAAATAAGCCAAAGATTACTAGTGCTATAATTGTATTTTTTTGCATAAATCACCTCATGAATATATAAATACATTTAAATATATCTATTTAATATTTTTAAAAAATAAGTTGATTTTATCAACCGTTTCTTTTTTTATTGTATAATGATTCCATATACCATTCTTTACAACATCTACTAAGCCACTTTCACACATTATCTTCATATGATAACTTAAAGTTGGTTGAGTAATTTTAAAAGCTTCTAAAATCTTACAAGCACATAAACTCTTTTCTTTAAGCATATTAAAAATCTTAACTCTAACATCATCACCTAAAGCCTTAAATACTAAGGCATAATTAATTTCTTCCATAATCCCTCCTATTTAAGTAAACATTTAATATCATCTTCAATAGCAAGTGGTTTTACATTCGGAGCATATCTAGCCATTACATTTCCATCTTTATCAACTAAGAATTTAGTGAAATTCCATTTAATCTTGCTTGATTTAAAAGGACATTTTTTAACTTTACTACTTTTACTGCAATCAATTTTATTGATTCCATCGCAAGGCGCTACTTCTTTCAAATACTTAAATAAAGGACTCGCTTCTTTTCCATTAACCTTAATTTTTGAAAATGTTTCAAAAGTAGTATTATATTTTAATGTACAAAAATTTTTAATATCTTGATCAGTCCCTGGTGCTTGACCTAAAAACTGATTGCATGGAAAATCTAGTACTTCAAAGCCTTTATCTTTATACTTCAAGTATAAAGCTTGTAAGCCCTCATATTGAGGGGTAAACCCGCAACCTGTAGCTGTATTAACAATTAATAAAACTTTACCTTTATATTTTTCTAACAATATGTCTTCCCCACTTATTGCTTTTACATTTATATCATATATTTTCATAATTTAATCCCCCTTTTATTTATTTTATCATATTTTAAAAATCAAAGGGTAATATTTACCCTTTTGATTATAATACTTTTTCTAAAAAGTACTTATTTTTAAAAGCGCCTCTTTCATTCATTTTACTAACTCGTCTTGCTTGATATTCCGTAACTGGAATTTTTTTATATTCTAAAATTGCATGAATTACTTCACCCATATCAACTAACTCTTCAAAGTCACCACTTTCTAAATATTCATTAACTTCTTCTAAAAGTTTCTT
>JAQUUM010000060.1 GCA_028693885.1 Bacilli bacterium | reverse complement strand
TCTAATACATGTAAAAGGAATTTCATAATAATATGCACACTGGGCAAAAGCAGCCGACTCCATGTCAAAAGCATAAATATTTTCTTTTACAAATCTCTTTTTAATATTTGAAACTTCTTTTTTACTTGTCATAAATTTATCGCCAGTTGAAATAGTGCCAATTAAAATATTACTATCTTTGATAATATTAATTATCTCAAAATCTGTTTCAAACTCTTTTGGATTATTAGGTAACTCTCCGTATGAATATTTGGTAAAAGCAGATAAATCGACATCATGATAATTTATTTTATCAGCCAAAACAACATCACCTACATTTGTTTTCCCTAAAACTCCACCCGCAACACCAACATTAATTACTCTTTCTATATCATCAAAGTTTTGAATCAAAGTAGAAAAAAGTATAGCAGCAGCAACTTTTCCGATTCCTGACACAGCTATAATTACATCGTGACTATTATATTTCCCAAATGTAAATTTGAACTTATTAACTTTTTTTTCTTCTTTATTTAAAAGATTTTTTTCAATTTCTAAGACTTCTTCTTCCATAGCTGCGATTATAGCAATCTTCATCTTTTCACCAACTTATTCTTAACATTTTGTATATCTTTATTTACTTCTAAAATCAATTTTTCCTTTGAATCAAATTTTTTTTCTTCTCTTAGATAATAAACAAATTTTACTATTATTTCTACATTGTAAATATCTTGATCAAAATCAAAAATATGAACTTCTAACTTCCTTCTTTCAGAATAATTCAAAGTCGGGTTATTTCCTATATTACAAACCCCCACATATTCCTTACCTCTTACATCTATGTAAACCCCGTAAACTCCTGTTTTTAATATATAATAATCGTCTTTTAAGGTGATATTAGCAGTTCTTATTCCTAAAGTTTGACCTATTTTATTCCCAGTTTCAACAATTCCTTTAATGCTATAATACCTGCCTAACAATTTATAAACTTCCTTAACATTACCTTGTTCAAGAAAGTCTCTAATTAAATTTGAGCCTAGTTTCACTCCGTTATATTTTATTTCATCAATTACATCTATTTCATATTGTTTTTTAAGTGTATCTACATTACCTAACCCTTTATATCCATATCTAAAATCAAAACCTGCAACT
Source organism: Bacilli bacterium (assembly GCA_028693885.1). Taxonomy (GTDB): domain Bacteria; phylum Bacillota_I; class Bacilli_A; order ML615J-28; family CAG-698; genus JAQUUM01. Next base: position 5,875 of record JAQUUM010000060.1, on the reverse strand, counting down.
ATTTTTATAATATTCAATTTATTAAGTATATTTTTTTCGAAATCTTGAAATGACATACTGCACAAATTCTGATCAAATTTTATAACTATTAAATAATCAATACCTAAGGATTCCAGTAGAGAAATTTTTTTATTTAAAGGAGTTATATATCCTAGTTTTTCTCTTTTATTTAAAAAATAATCAGGATGAGGATCGAAAGTCATTATTGCGCTATTGCACTTATTTATATTTGCATTTTCAATAGTTTTTTTTATTATTTCCAAGTGAGCAATATGAAGCCCATCAAATTGGCCTGCTGCTAAAATGATTTTTTTATCAAAACTTAATCCTTTATAATCTATATTAATTAATTCCATATTCGCTCAGCTTTGTATACTCCTTTTTCTTTTTTATATACACCTATCAAATTACCATTGTAAGTGAAAACTATTCTTTGTCTATCATCATTTATTTCAATTGAACTACCATTTGAAATTTTTTTATACATAAAGTCATCGACTTCAAACAATTGATCTTTATCAAAAACTTCAATACATGGTAAAATTTTATACTTATTATTTTCAATATCACTTAGTGTATATGAATTTTCAATTTTAAATTTCCCGCTTTTTACTCTATTTAAATCTTTCATATGGGCAGGATATCCCAGGTTTTTACCTATTTCAACACAAAGGGTTCTTATATATGTACCTTTTGATACAGTAGTTTCAAATTTAAATTCTACTTTATTTTCGCAATATAGTATTTCAGATATTCTTTTTATGTCAAAAATTTCTACTTCTCTTGCTTTTCTTTCTACTTCAATTTCTTTTCTTGCTAGCTCATAAAGCTTTTTTCCATTTACTTTTAAAGCACTATACATAGGAGGAATCTGATATTTTAAATCTAATATTTTTTCCAATGTCGAATCCACTTGTAATTCGGTATTTATATTTTTCTTATCAATTAATTTTCCTGTAGAATCTTCGGTATCATAAGATTCACCAATTACAACTGTAGCTTCATAAGTTTTTTTTTCACCCATCACATAATTAGATAGTTTAGTAGCACTGCCTAATAATACTACTAAAACTCCAGTAGCTAGCGGGTCTAAAGTTCCTGCATGGCCTATTTTTTTTATACTAAATTTCTTTTTTATTGTTCTAATAACATCAAAAGAAGTCATTCCTTTTTCTTTATTGATTACTAATATACCATTCATTTCTTCACCATTTAATATATTATATCATTTTCTAACATTAAATAAAAGAATAAAAAGAGCCAGCTTTTAGTTTGGCTCTTTTTATGGATTACAACTATTTTATAATATCATTGAATTTCGTTTTAGCGTTGATATTAATAATAGCCAAAACATCATTAGCAGTTAACAGAGTTTGAACTTGAACTTCAAAAGTTTCAAACACTCCTTCACATTCAGCTTTAATCATAACCAGAGTATCTTGAGGCACTTCAGCAGCAACAGTCAAAGCACCAGTATTAGAATTGATTGATACACCTGTAATTGGTTCAACTAAACTCCAAGTTATTGTTTTACCAGACATAGTTTGATCAAAAGAATCTTTGACTATAGCATTATAAATAGAAGTTTGTCCAGCAACTATATTAGAGGCACCACTAATTACAACATTATCTATATAAGCGATGCTTTTATCAATAGTAAAGGTATCAATTTGTTGAGCAGTATCTCCAACTAAAGCAAAAGTTTTAAAAGTTAAAACCTGTCCATTTGTTTCTATAATTGAATAAACATTATTATTATCATCATAAATAACCTCAAGCCATGGTTTACTTTCAACATTAGAAGCTGCATAATATTTAGCACCTGAACTGCCTCCTACAACATAAGTAGGACCTACACCAACCGAAACTTTACTATTTTGTTTCATTGCAGTTCTGTTGTAAACATGATCATGACCAGATAGCACTAAGTCAACCTTAGCTTCATCAAAAATTGGATACCATCCATTTCTAATAGCAGGCTCATCATAAAATGTAGGATAACAACTTCTATGCATTAAAACGATTTTGAATGTTTTTGTAGTATTTTCAAATTTATCAACTAACCAATCACCTTGAGCAGTTAACGTAGCAGGAGATTCAGTATCTACAACAGCAATCGCAATATCTCCTAATTCAAAATAATAGTTTAAACCTAAAGTTCCTTCAACACCATTACTTGTACCTGGAAAAGTCCAATTAAGCGGTTCTCCATACCCTCTAATAACATCATGATTACCTGAAGCTGTTGCAAATATATTAGAACTTAAATATCCACCTAAAACACTATGAAGTGCTTGCCATTGGCTATAAAAGTTTACATCATCTACAATGTCACCAGCAGATAAAATAGCTTGTATATCAGTATTATTAGCATACGCCTTATCTAAAAGTGTTTTTGTTTTTCCATAATCACTAGTATTAGTAGCCTGAGGATCAGCAATAAATACTAGTTTAGTGCCAGTAGTATCTACAGTAGTTGTAAATTCATTCTCAGCACTCTCATTAGTTCCATCTCCAACTACATAAGTATAACTTGTATTTGGATTTAAACCAGTTAATATAACTTTGTGAGCTAAGTATTCTTGAATATCTACAGTTCCATTAACAACTACTATATCATTTGTTTCACCTGTAGAAATAGTTGTCCATTCAGTTCCTAAAGTTTCTTTATATTTAACAACACTACCAGTAGTTGTTAAATTAGTCCTCCATGTAATAGCAACACTATTAGAAGCATCAGCTCCAGGAGAAACAGCAATGCCACTAGGTGTTGATGTTTCAAGACTTCCAAAAATCTTCATCGAAACATTAGCACTACTCAAACCACCATAACTTGCTTTTGCTTGAAATGCAGTACCTACAGTTAAAGATTGAAAAGCAGTACTTGTTAATTTTCCATTAACATCAGTCGTCCCTGTCACTGTAACAGAGGCTCCAGTGATAGTAATCATAGCACCTTCGACTGGATTAAGTGCTTCATCAGTTACTGTAAAGACAATTGGTCTTCCAACAGTTGATGTTGCATAACTTAATCTATATTTATAATCAACTTTTTTCTCATAACTTGGTAATTCAAAATTTCTAGGTGTACTAGAACCAGTTTCAGTGACTTCTACTTTTGTGAAAATTATTGAAGTATCACTATTCGAAACAAAACCTTCCTTAGGAGCGAAAACAATTGTTACCAAAGTTTTTGAACTTGGTTCACTACTTGAATAATCATCCATTCCAGTGATTACTAATCCTATTGTATTAGAATTAGGATCTGTTCTAGAAATTGACAATCTTGAATCAGCTAAAATAACAGATTGTATCATCAAAGCACTACCATTATATGTTAAAACAGTATCAAGTTTCTCAAAAGAGTCATATGTTATAAAATCAATTTGATATGATAGAGTTTCTCCCGCATAAACGATAGGTTTAGTTGGAGCAGTTGCAGTAACACCAGCATATTCACCTGCCATTATGAAACTCCAAGACTTAAAGGTTATATTACCATAATTATCTTCGACTCTGACTTTTACATATTGCGGACCTGCTTTGAAAGTAGTAAAAACATTTGGAGTAAATGTAACGTCTATTGATCCATCTGGCTTATCTAGTAAAATTACATTCTCTAGCAAATTACCATTAAGCCACATTTTAACGCTTTCTTTTTTAATCCCTGTATAAATTCCTGTTTTCGGATCAGAAATATTTAATTTTATAGTTTCATGATTATCATCAATTATAGCACCATCAGCTGGGAATGGATCGCCAGTAACCGGTGAAGTTATATCATCATTTTTAAAACCATAAACTACTCTAATATTATCAAAAAATAGCGTACCAGCAGATTTGCATTTTCCAGAAACTGACATTACTCTTATTGCATATTGAATATATAATGGTGTTGGAAGCCCAGTCGGAATGTCTGCTTCAACATATTTCCAGCCTGTCCAATCAACTACATTATAACTGATATATTGAACAGCACCATTTCCATCTCGTAGTTGCATTCTAACATCTGCTCCACCATTATCACCGTAAACCCACATGCCTATAGCGGTTGGATAATTTGCAACACCACTAGTAATAGGATAATTATTTATATTAACCCATTGAGAAGAAGTACCTCCGCCTCCTATTGTTACAGCAGTAGTTGAAGTAGCATTTCTAAAATCATAGTCAGCTCTTAATGATTTATAACCAAATTTAATATATCTCTCATCTTCATTAATACTAAATGAACCCAATCCACCATTAGCAGGATTTTCAATTCTTTGTATCCATGTAGCAACTCCGCTTCCATTATCAGAAAATACTGAAGGAGAAACTGTAAAGTTTTCAAAAGTATTAATCATAACAGGCGCTTTTCCTACCTCTACTGGAATCTCTAAAGAAAAACTCTTGTAACTAACTGTGATTGTTCCAGTTGCTGATCCATTAGTACCAGTAAAAACACCGCCTGTAGTAATAGTACCTAAATCAGGACTACTTAAAGTCCAAACAAAAGACTCATTACTACAATCCACCTGCATACCATCACTAAAAGCAGAGACTTTAGGAGTACTTGTCTCCCCAGGAGCTATAGAAATTTGAGTTTTATCGACTAATATTTGATCTACAGAATCGATTACATTAACCTCAACTGTTTCAGTGATCGATCCACTAGTAATATTAATCGTACCACTAGAATTTCCAGTACTTGCTGTAAATAAACCACTACTTGAAATAACGCCAATTCCTCCACTAGTTGAGTAACTAATACCACTTGGTAAAGTACTTGCATAATAGTTAGCATCAGTCGCTTTTATATCAATTTGCTTTGTAGCGTCTTCTAAAACAACAAGTTTTTTAGGATAAGCATGTAATAATGAAGTTGTTCCTGTAGCAGATAATTTAGAGAAAAATACCATTCCATTAGAATTAGATCTTTCATAACCATCTGATGGTGAATTCAAATGAGTAGTTGCCGAATCTCCCGGAAGTTGAGCAACTATAGAAGATGACCCCCCTCCATCTAAATTAATAACTTCAACACAACCCATTCCCATTAAATGTTCTCCGATTTGTTTGTAATTTAATCCATTACTCCAGTTTGGTTGGCGTCCATCAACTTGAAATAATACAACCTCGCCATTAACTTTTACACCAATTGCAGTTCTAGGATGTACATCAAGATTACTAATTACATCTGTAAACTGTCCAGCAGTAACAATATGAGCACCATACCCCATAGCCTGATCTACTTCACTAAAAATATTAGCACTCTCATTAACAGAAATTGTAATAGTTGTACCAACTGTTAAAGCAGACAACACTGAAGCGTTATTGCTATGAGTACCAATAACAATACTTCCTGCATTAATAGCCGTATTATTTGTGTTAGTATAAACAGCAGAAACTGTAGCAGAAACTGTTTGATTTATTTTAAATAAATCTGTTGCGCTTGTTGTCAAAACAATCTCTGTCCCTGGTGTTGGTAAAGAGGAAGAAACCGTTGTACTATAAGCACTAGTATACATATATATCCCAGTTGTACTAGCTTTTCTATCCTTATTTAAATGATTAATTGTTATATTATTTCCACCAACATTCATTGATAGATTGATTTGCGGTTTGCCTAAAACCACCGTACCATCTTCTTTAAATCCAATGGTATTATATCCATTTCCAGAAACAACTAAATTTCCATCTATAATCATTCCCCCTAAAGGTATATGATTTGAAGTGTCATAAAAGTCACCATTAATCCCAGCAATCACTGTACCTCCTCTAGCTAATCTTTCAATATTTGCTAACTGTTGTACGGTTTCTCCACCTCGTAAAAAATTACCATAAGAAGCAACAGGTGCTAAGCTACCTTTTGCAAACGTAATGGTATGAGCTT
>JAQUUM010000059.1 GCA_028693885.1 Bacilli bacterium | reverse complement strand
TTAAATCTTTTGTTTCATAAGGTTTAAAAACATTAACATCAATTCCATTATTTATAACTAACATCTTTTTATCTTTTAAAAAAGAAGATTTAACTCTGTCTAAAAGCCATTTAGAAGGAGTAACAATAGTTAAGTTGTCAAAGTCTTTATACAATTTCTTTTTTTGTTTATACATATATTTTGTAAAGTCCAGAAAAAAAGATTTTGGATATTCTTTTAATCTTGGACATTTAAAACATAATGTTTTAAATTTTTCACATTCATAAGCATGACCACATTTTCCTGTATACATAAACTCACAATGAAAAGTATGAATCACTTTAATATTATTTTTCTTTAGATGATTAATTAAAGGTTTTAAATTAACAAAGTATGCATGTAGTTCATGAATATGAACTACATCTGGTTTAAACTTTTTAATATATCTAATTAATCTCATGGTAGAGATTACCGAATATATTCCAGTTAAACCAGTAATTCTAGTCATTATCATATGAAGAATAGTTTCTAAATCAAGTCCAAACTTATAAATGTTTTTCTCTTTGATTTTAGGACCTCTACCATAAGCGATACTAGCTTCTATGTTATTTTTATTTAATTCCTGATATAAATCATAAACTATCTTGCCTGTACTACTTCTTTTACAATTTACATCAATTAATAATACTTTCATAATTAACCTTTATTTCTGATAAATTTTAGCGTTTATTAGATCTTCTTCTGTTGGTGTTGTTATTAAAACTGCTTTTTTACTTCCATAATATACAAACAAACTTCCAGCCGCAACAGCACTAGCTCCTGCATTTAAAGCTTTTTCTAAATCAAAAATACTACTAGCTCCACCTGATGCAATAACTGGAATACTAACATTAGATGAAATATTTTCAATCAAATCTAAATCATAACCACTCATAGTACCATCTTTATCAATCGAATTAAGTAGTATCTCTCCAACCCCTAATGCTTCAGCTCTCAAAGCTAAATCAAGCGGAGAATTCTCAGTTTTAACAGTTCCATCCTTAATATAAGTTTTTTTTGAAAACATACTTGTTTTAACATCAAGTGCTACAACTATACTCTGACTTCCAGCAAACTCTACTGCTTCTTTAATCAAAGCTTCGTTATTAATAAAACTAGTATTAATGATTACTTTTTCAAAACCTATTTGAAAAAGTTTTTTTATTTCTTCTAGTTTACTTATTCCACCACCATAACTCAAAGGCATAAAAGCCTCAGTTGCGATATCTTCTAATAAACTAAAATTAGGACCACGCCCTTCTTTACTAGCCTTTATATCTAAAACACATAATTCATCTACAAATTTATTATTAAAGATTTTAACAGCATTAACAGGATCTCCTAGATAACGAGGTTTTTGAAATTTAATAGTTTTAACTAAATCTTCACCATCTAAACAAAGCAGTGGAATTATTCTTGGTCTTTTATACATTTCAGACCTCCAATGCAAAGTTTCTTAAGATTTTCATTCCGAAATAATGACTTTTTTCAGGATGAAATTGAACTCCATAAATTTTATTTTTTCTAACTGATGCAGTGTAGTTTAATCCATAATCAGCAGTCATTAAAATATTTTCTTTATTTTTACATACTGCATAGTATGAATGAACAAAATAAAATCTATCATCATCTAAAATCTCTTTTGTAAGAGGATCATCTTTATCCATTACTTTAATATAATTCCAACCCATATTAGGAATTTTTAAATTTAATTCTTTTGAAAACTTAATGTTTTCAAAATCAATTAAACCTAAACCCTTTAATTTTCCTTCTTCACTTTTATTTCCTAATAGTTGCATGCCTAAACAAATACCTAAAACTGGTTTATTTAATTCTAAAGCAAATTCTTTAATCACTAAATCAAGTTTTTTTGCTTTTAAATTATTAACACCAGCATCATATGACCCTACTCCTGGTAATATCAAATGACTAGCACTTAATATTGTTTTGGGATCATCAGTGATAAGTGCTTCTATATTAATATGCTTAAGCATATTTTTAATAGACCCGACATTACCCATGCCATAATCAATTATCGCAATCATTTTCTCCCCCCCTAGAAAAAATTATCTATATTGTCTTTTTTCAATCCCTAAAACTCTTGCAAGTTTTACTGCTAATGAAATCATCTTAGCACTTGATTTATAATCTTTATATGATTTATTTTCTTGATTCATTAAATTTAAAAACTCATCTTTTGAGATACTTAACTTCTTACAAATATATTCTAAATCTTCCATAGCTTGTGCCTCACTATAAGGAGGATTCTTTAATATCTCTAGTGCTTTGTTTCTATCAAGTTGTTTTGTTAAAATCAAACTTGAAAAATGAGCTCTTCTTTTATCAAATCCAAATTTTTTAACCAACCAATATCCTTCATAAAATCTTGTAAAAACACTTTCGAAATGTTTATTGGCATAAGGTTGCCAATTAAACTTTTCGTTTAATGTTTTAATCGCATCTTCTTTGGTATATGGTATTAAATCAAGTGGACGATATACTTTCATACCTTTAAAGAATCTATAATAAATTTTATATTTAAACATACTACAAAACGGTAAATTATTTAATTTTTTAGTTCCAAATTTTTTATGGATATCTTTAATTTGTTTTAAATCATTTTGATATACCCATTCAATTGGTTCTCTTACACACTCAGTTGAATAATTACCACCAGTTAAAACATACTTAATTTTATGTTTAACAGCATAATTATAAAGCGATGCAAAGATTATATGATCTTGTGGGATATCTTGATATGGTACTTGAGATTTAAAAAATGCAAGTTGCAAATCTTTCATCTCAGACCAGTTGATAATTTCAGTACAAAGTTCTAAACCAAGTCCCTTTGTAATCTTTTCAACATTTTCAACAGCTACATTTAAATTCCAACCAGTATCAACTGAATAAAGTAAAACTCTTAAGCCTAGTACTTCTTTAGCATAATATGCTAAATAAGAACTATCAACTCCTCCACTTAATCCAATAATACAATCATATTCTTTATTCTTTGATTTTCGTTTAATCTCAGATACTTGTTTTTCTAATTTTGCTTTACCTCTTTCATCAGTATGCCAAGAAGGTAAAATATTTTCATAGAAATTATGACAATGATCACACATTCCTTTTTCATCAAATTTAATTTGTGAGTCAGTTGTATCCATTACACAATTACTACAAACCTGATATTCTCTTTTTTCCATTACTTACTCCAAACTACTCTATTTACATAATCTATGTAAGAAGTTATTATTCTTAATACTTTATCACTTACATTAGGACAACTATAATCTTTTACAAGACGTAAAGTATCTTTATCTTGAGTTTCTAAAATTTCTAAGCCTTGTAAAATACGGTCTTTCTTAAGTCCTACCATCATAACACTAGCTTCTTCCATAGCTTCAGGTCTTTCATGAGCTTCTCTAATATTCAAAGCTTTAAAGCCTAAAATACTAGACTCTTCACTTATAGTACCGCTATCACTTAAAACTGCTTTAGCATTAAGCTGAAGTTTATTATAATCATTAAAACCAAGTGGTTTTAATGTTTGAATTAACGGATTAAATCTAATATTTTTTTCATCTATCATTTTTCTAGTTCTAGGATGCGTACTAATAATAATAGGCAAATTGTAAATTTCAGCTATTTCATTTAAACTTTCAATTAAATCAATAAAATTTTTAACTGCATTAATATTTTCTTCTCTATGAGCTGAAACTACAAAATATTCATTTGGTTTTAAATTAAGACGAGTTAGAACATCACTTGCTTCGATATCTTTAATTCTAGAGTTTAATACTTCAAACATCGGACTACCAGTCTTAATAACTCTATCAGCAGGTAGACCTTCGTGTAGCAAATATTCTCTTGCAATATCGCTATAAGTTAAATTAATATCAGCAATATGATCAACAATCTTACGATTAGTTTCTTCTGGTACTCTTTGATCAAAGCATCTATTACCTGCTTCCATATGGAAGATTGGTATCTTTCTTCTTTTAGCAGCAATGGCACACAAACAACTATTAGTATCACCTAAAACTAAAAATGCATCTGGTTTTTCTTTTTCAATAATTGGATCTATTTTAACTAAAATATTTCCTATAGTTTCTACTGCTGTACCAACTGCTGCGTTAAGAAAATAATCTGGTTTTTTAAGGCTAAAATCTTGGAAAAATATCTCATTTAATTCATAATCATAATTTTGTCCTGTATGAACTAAAATATGTTCAACAGCACTTGATGCTTCTAATTTTTGGATTACACAAGAAAGCCTAATTATCTCAGGTCTTGTTCCAACAACTGTCATTATTTTTAATTTTTTCACTTTCTTATACCTCCAAAAAATAAGTATCCGGATTATTTGGATCAAAGGCTTCACTAGCCCACATGATAGTAACTAAATCACTATCACCTAAGTTCTCAATATTATGCGTGTAGCCAGGCATAATATTAACTACTTCTAACACATCTCCACTAACATAAATTTCAATAACTTCACTTGAATGAATTTCTCTAAATCTAATAACTCCACAACCCGCTACTACTAAAAATTTCTCACATTTAGTGTGATGCCAATGATTGCCTTTAACTATACCAGGTTTTGAAATATTAACTGATACTTGTCCTTTATCATCTGTTTTTAAAAATTCAGTAAAAGAGCCTCTATTATCAACATTCATTTTTAAGTTATAACTAAAAGCTTCTTTAGGCAGAAAACTTAAATATGTTGCATAAAGTTTTTTAACGAATCCGTTTTTCAAATCAGGAACTAACAACTTTGTGTTTTCTTCTTTAAAAGAATAAATAATTTTAGTAAGTTCAGCTAAAGTTACTTGATAAGAAGTTGTTACTTTACAAAAAGAGGCCTCTCTTGTAGGATTTCCTTTTAAAGCATTAATCAATTCCTTAACAACATCATCAATATAAACTAAATTGACAACAACCATAGGATCACTAATCATAATATCTAAGCCTCTAGAAATGTTATAACAAAAAGTTGCAACAGCACTGTTATAATTTGGTCTTGACCATTTTCCAAAAATATTTTGGAAACGGTATACCAAAACTTCAACATCATTAGCTTCTCCATACTCAAACATTAAATCTTCACCAGCTTTTTTACTAATTCCATATAAGTTGTCAAGTTCTGCTTGAATTGATGATGAAATCATAATAGGTGCTTTATTATTATATTTTTTTAAAAGTTTAAGTAAAGTATTAGTAAATCCAAAATTACCTTCCATAAATTCACTTGTTTCTTTTGGACGGTTTACCCCAGCTAGATGAAAAACAAATTCAGCTTCCTTGCAAGCTTTAACTAATTCTTCTTCACTAGAATCAATATCATATTCAAAAATATCAGTTATTTTCCTAGCTTTTAATTCAGCAATTAAATTTTTCCCTAAAAAGCCTTTAGCTCCTGTTACTAAAATCTTCATATTTATTTTCCTAACTCTTCTTTTATATAATCTAACTTCAATAATTTTTCTTTAATTTCTTCAATATTTAATCTTTTTGTATTGTGTGAATTATATTCATCATCACCTGATAATAATTCACTACCCTCAACAAAGTATTTATCATAGTTTAAATCTCTTTTATCGGCAGGGACTCTATAATAATCTCCTAAATCAATAGCTACAACTTTTTCTTCTTTGGTAAGCAAAGTTTCATAAAGTTTTTCACCATGCCTTGTACCTATTATTTTAATCTTTGATTGAGAATCAAATAACTCTTTAACAGCTTCGGCTAAATCACCAACCGTTGAAGCTGGAGATTTTTGAACCATAATATCTCCTGCTTGACCGTTTTTAAAAGCAAAGATTACTAATTCTACTGCCTCATCTAAACTCATAAGAAATCTTGTCATATAAGGATTTGTTACAGTTAAGTCAGCCTTTTTTCTAATTTGATCAACAAACAATGGAATTACAGAACCTCTTGATGCCATAACATTCCCATATCTTGTTCCACAAATTACAGTATTACTGACAGTTTTTGCTTTAGCAACAAATACTTTCTCCATCATAGCTTTAGAAATTCCCATAGCATTAATTGGATATGCTGCTTTATCAGTTGATAAACAAATAACTTTTTTAACTCCTGCATCAATTGCTGCAGTTAAAACATTATCAGTGCCTATCACATTTGTTTTTACCGCTTCTAGCGGAAAAAACTCACAAGAAGGTACTTGTTTTAAAGCCGCTGCATGAAAAACGTAATCAACATTATACATTGCGTTTTTAATACTTGAAGTATCTCTAACATCTCCTATATAAAATTTAAGTTTGTCTGATTTATATAACTTCCTCATATCATCTTGTTTTTTCTCATCCCTGGAAAAAATTCTAATTTCTTTTATTTCAGTATTTAAAAATCTTTTCATAACTGCATTACCGAAAGATCCCGTCCCACCAGTAATTAATAATATTTTATCTTTGAACATTTTTTTCTCCTATTTTTTAAAGTTATTTAATTTTTATGTTAAAGAAGAATCGCCATATAAGCAGGCAAATATATAATTTCTTCTTTTATAGACAAATCTTTTGTATGTAGTATATATTTTCTTCCTAAATTTTCTTTAAATTTTTTACTAAACTTATTTAAAGAAGAAATTGTATATTTCTTACTTGATTTAACTTCTATTGGTGATATTTTTTTGTTTTTTGTTTTATCAGTAATTAAAAAATCTATTTCCATAGTATCTGAACTATCCAAGTTATTTTTCTTAGAATAGAAATATAACTTTTTATTTTTAGCAGTTAACATTTGAGCTACCACATTTTCAAAAATCATTCCATTATTAATTTCTAATTTACCATCAACTATATTTTTAGCTGTTTCGTAGTAGATTTGATTATCTTCATTAAAAGAATGACTAATTAACAGACCTGTATCTGCTAAGTAGATTTTCATTGTTAACCTATCACTGTTAAGTGATAAACCTATTTTAGGATCATAGCATTAAATGCAACATTTACAATCATGGCTTCATCTAACCAAATGAATGCATCTTCATACTCTCTAAATCTCGCCTCTTTCTTAATCGACGATAATTTAAAAGTTTTTTCGTGTTTTGAAAGTT
>JAQUUM010000058.1 GCA_028693885.1 Bacilli bacterium | reverse complement strand
TTAATGTAATTGTCATATCGGTTGCAAAGAAAACTGAAATAAAATTGGAAAAATTAGTTTGTAAAAACTATGAATATTCTCAATATCAAACACTACAATCCCTAGTAAAAACTGATAATAGATTTACTCTTTATTGACAATAAAAAAGGTCCGATACTATTGTTAAAACGGCAAAGTATTGGTAGACTTTTTATGTCTACTTTTATTTGACTATTTCAACTATTATATCAAACCTATTCATTCAATATGGTGCGGGTGACAGGAATCGAACCTGCACTCCGAAGAACTAGAGCCTAAGTCTAGCGCGTCTGCCTAATTTCGCCACACCCGCATACCATGCTATAATATAATAGCACGATTCCATGTTTTATGCAATATTTAAGTAATATTTTTTTATAATTTATCTCTTATCTAATTCGCTTTTTACATCATCCCAAGTGATTTCAAATTCAGCCATTAAAACTGATAAATGATAAATCAAATCAGAAATCTCAAAAACAACTTGTTCTTTGTTTTTGTCTTTTGCAGCTATTATTACTTCACTTGATTCTTCACCAATCTTTTTAAGAATTTTGTCTATTCCTTTATCGAACAAATAATTAGTATACGAACCTTCTTTTGGATTTTTCTTTCTATCAATTATTACTTCATAAAGTTTAGTTAAAGCATCCTCGCTTGTTGATGCTTTTTCTCTATTAATAATTACAGAAACATTTTCTGTTAATTCTTGATAAAAGCAAGTAGCAGCTCCAGTATGACAAGAAATGCCTCCTTGTTGTTCTATTTGAAGAAGCAAAGCATCTCCATCACAATCTACACTTATTCCTTTTAAATATTGATAATATCCAGATGTTTCACCTTTTAGCCATAATTTGTTACGAGAACGACTAAAATAATATACTTGATTAGTTTCTAAAGTTTTCTCTAAAGATTCTTTGTTCATATAAGCTACCATTCGCACCTTTTTTGAATGAAAATCTTGAGAAATTGCTAAAACTAAACCTTTATCATCATATTTTACTTTACTTAAAAATTCTTTTTTATCCATTATAGTCTCACCGAAACTCCATTTTGATCTAAATACTTTTTTAAGTCTTCAATCTTAATTGTTTGAAAGTGAAAAAGTGAAGCAGCTAAAGCTGCATCTGCATTAGCCTCTTTGAAGACATCTAAGAAATCTTCTTTTTTTCCAGCCCCGCCTGATGCAATAACCGGAATATTTACAGCCTCAACTATTTGTTTAGTAATATCTAAATCATAGCCAGACTTTGTTCCATCTTTATCCATACTAGTAAGTAATATCTCACCAGCTCCACGGCTTTCAACTTCTTTTGCCCAACAAACAGCATCTAACTTAGTAGCTTTAGTTCCACCATTAATATAAACCTCGTGGAATTTACCATTCCATTTAACATCAATAGCTACTACTACGCATTGATTTCCAAACTTATTAGCAGCTTTATTAATTAAATCAGGATCTTTAACAGCTATTGAATTAAGTGATATTTTATCTGCTCCGGCATTTAAAATATCAGTAATATCATCAAGTGTTTTAATTCCACCACCCACAGTCATAGGAATAAATACAACTGATGCTGTTTTTTCTACTACATCAATTATAGTTTTTCTTTTTTCATTAGTAGCTGTGATATCTAAAAACACTAATTCATCCGCTCCAGCTTCACAGTAATATCTTGCAATTCTAACAGGATCGCCTGCATCAACTAAATTAACAAAATTAACTCCTTTTACAACCCTACCATCTTTTACATCTAAACATGGAATTATTCTTTTACTCAACATTCTTCACCTCAAATTCTTTAATAGCTTCTTTTAAATCAATTTTTTGTAAGTATAGCGCTTTACCTATAATTACACCTTCACAATTAATTTTTTCAATTTCTCTTAAATCGCTAATGCTACTTGCTCCACCTGATGCAATAACTTTCAAAGATGTTGCCTCAACTATTTCTTTTGTTGAATTGACATTATATCCTGCTAGCATTCCGTCTCTTGCAATATCAGTATAGACAATATATTTTACACCGATTTTTTCTAACTCAATACAAAAATCCAATGCCTTAATATCAGTTTTATCTAACCATCCGTGAATAGCAACATACCCATCTTTAGCATCAACACCAACAACAATTTTTTCACTACCCCATTTTTTTATAGCTTCTTTTACAACTTCAATATTTTTAACTGCAATACTACCTAGAATTACTCTAGTTACGCCTAAACTTAATAATCTATCAATATCTTCTAAACTTCTAATTCCTCCACCTAATTGTATAGGAATATTAATATTTTTTAAAATTATTTTAATTACTTCTTGATTAACAGACTTACCTTCTTTAGCTCCATCTAAATCAACTAAATGTAAAAAAGAAGCTCCGTCATTCGCCCATTTTAAAGCTACACCAATTGGGTCTCCAAAAACAGTCACTTTATTGTAATCACCTTGAAGCAATCTTACACATTTTCCATCTTTTAAATCTATAGCTGGATATATTCTCATAATTCACCAAATCTTTTCAAAATTTCAATTCCAACATCTCCGCTTTTTTCAGGATGAAATTGCGTTGCATAAATATTCTTATGCTCAATCGCAACTGCAATTTTTTCACCATATGAAACATAGGCACTTACTATATCACTTGTTGTTTTCACATAATATGAATGGACAAAATATACATAATTGCTTTTCAAATTAGAAACTAAAGAATCATCTTTTATATCAATTAAATCATTCCATCCCATTTGAGGAATCTTTAAATTGATTTTTTCTTTTATAAAAGGCACTACTTCTCCTTTTAAAATTCCTAGTCCTTTATGTACGCCATATTCATAACTAGTTTCAAATAACAATTGCATTCCTAAACAAATCCCTAAAAGGGGTTTGTTTAGGTCTACACATTCTTTTATTACTTTATCAAAACCTAATGCATGAATCGTTTTAATTGCATCTTCAAATGCTCCAACACCTGGTAATACTACCTTATCTGCTTTTAATATCTCTTTTTTATTACTAGTAATTATAGCATCTACTCCTAAATACTTAAAAGCATTATAAACACTATGTAAATTGCCTAAGCCATAATTAATGATTGCTATCATAATACTGCTTTTGTTGAAGGGATTTTATCAATTCTAGGATCAAGAGCAACTGCTTGCTTCAAACTTCTTGCAAAAGCTTTAAACATACATTCAATAATATGATGATTATTGTTGCCTCTAATAACTTGAAAATGTAAATTGATGCCAGCGTTCATTGCTAAAGCCCTAAAAAACTCTTCAACTGTATCAGTTTCAAAATCACCTATTTTCTCCTTTTGAAATTTTTTATCAATTTCAAGATAACCTCTTGTAGATAAATCAATGGCACATAATACTAGCGCTTCGTCCATTGGAATAATGCAAGAAGCAAATCTATTAATGCTTTTTTTATCTTTTAAAGCATCTTTAATAGCTTGTCCTAAAACTATTCCAACATCTTCTACTAAATGATGTGTATCCACATGCAAATCACCAATAGCTTCAATTTTTAAATCACAAAGTGAGTGAAAAGAAAAATTCATTAATACATGGTCAAAAAAACCAATGTTTGTTGAAACACTAGACTCTCCAGTCCCATCAAGATTTAACTCTAATTTAATCATTGTTTCTTTACTATTTCTTTCAATTTTAGCAGTTCGCATTACTAGATACCACCTTTATCAATTTTTCCATTTCTTCTTTTGAACCAATCGTAATTCTTGAATACATTTCATCCTTAAACTTTATATCTCTTATATAAATTTTATTTTCAATTAAAGCAGATTTTATTTTATCACTCAATTTACACCAAAGAAAATTAGCTTTTGAATCATAAACTTCAATTCCTAATGCTTTTAACTCTTTATATGTTCTACTTAATTCATTTTTTATTTCTTTAATATTATCTAAAATTAATTCTTTATTATCTAACGCTAAAACAGCCATTTCATTAGACAAAACATTTAAATTATATGGCATTTTAACAACATTAATCATTTTGATATTTTCTTTAGAACTTAATGCATAACCAGTTCTTATACCTGCTAATCTAAAAGCTTTAGAGAAAGTTTTTAAAACTATTAAATTGTCATATTTTTTTATTAACTCTAAAGCTGTTTTATCATCAAACTCACCATAAGCCTCATCAACAACAACTAAGCCAATACTCAACTTTAAAATTTTTTCAATCTCATCATTTGATAAACTACCACCAGTTGGATTATTAGGAACACATAAAAAAATCAACTTAGGGTTATATGAAATAATCTTTTCAATAAATAAATTAATATCATATCTAAACTCATCATCTAACTCGATCTCAATTACATTGGCTCCGTAATATATTCCCATTTGTTTATACATTGTAAATGATGGATAAGGTACTAATACTTTATCTCCTTTGGAAATAACTACTTTAAAAATGCAATCAAGCATTTCATCACTTCCAACACCCGCACAAACATTTTCAACTTCTAAAGCATAAGTTTTTGCAATCGATGCTAACAATTTAGTATTATCAGTATCAGGATAACGATTAAAATCAATGTTATCTAATAAATCTTTAAACTTTTCTAAAATTGCTTTAGGAAGATTATAAGGTGATTCATTAGCATTAAGAATTATACCTTTGGTTAGATGTTGCGAATGATATGGTTTTAAATCTTTAAATTCTGTTTTTAAATACTTCACCTTTGTATCTCCTAACTTATTTTTTTCTAACTTCTAATGACTTTGCATGCATATCAAAGCCTTCTATTTTTGCAAACTTAATTGCTTTATCACTGATTTTATTAAGTGATTCTTTAGTAAAATATAAAATACTACTTTTCTTAACAAAATCCTCAACATTTAAAACAGAAGAAAATCTTGCAGTTTTGGCAGTTGGCAAGACATGATTTGGTCCAGCTAAATAATCCCCAATCGCTTCTGGTGTATAATTGCCTAAAAAAATAGCACCAGCATTTTTGATTTCATCTAAATACTTAGTAGGTTCAGCTACTGCCATTTCTAAATGTTCAGGGGCTATGGAATTAGCAATGTCAATGGCTTCTTTTATGCTTTCAACAATAATTATCTTTGAATATTTACTTAAAGATTCCTTTAAAATATCTTTTCTTGAAGCAGTAATATAGATAGCATTTAAGCTTTTAAGTACATTCTGGGCTAATTTTGGGCTGTCTGTGAGCAAAATACTGGACGCTAACACATCATGCTCTGCTTGGCCTAAAAGATCAGCTGCAACAAACTCACTATTAGCTTCATCGTCGGCTATTATTAAAATTTCACTAGGTCCTGCAAAAGAATCAATGTCAACTTCACCGTAAACTAATCTTTTTGCTAAAGCAACATAGATATTTCCAGGTCCTACAATCTTATCAACTTTTGGAATTATAGCAGTACCATAAGCTAAAGCAGCAATAGCTTGAGCTCCACCTATTTTAAAGACTTTCGTTACCCCAGCAACATATGCTGCTGCTAAAACAATTTCAGCAACAATTCCTTGTTGACTTGGTGTTACCATTATTATTTCTTCAACTCCAGCAACTTTAGCTGGAATTACATTCATTAACACACTTGAAGGATAACTGGCTTTGCCTCCAGGCACATAAACACCTACCCTTTTAAGTGGTGTTATTTTTTGACCCATTGATTCGCCATTTTCAAATTCAGTTAACCAAGTAGTTTGCTTTTGATGAACATGAAAATCAATAATTCTATCTCTTGCAAGAGTTAAAACTTCTTGCATTTCTTTATCAAGATTGTTAAATGCTGCTTCTAAGATATTTTGTGGTATTTCTATATCAGTTAAATCAGCATCTTTAAAATCAAATTTCTTTGTATATTCTAATAATGCTTCATCTTTTCTGTTTCTAACATCTTTTACAATTTTTTGAACAACCTCAAAATACTTATCTTGATCAACTTGACAGCGAAGTTCTAAAATTTCTAAAAATTTATTTATTTCAGCTTTTTCTTTTATTATTTCAATCATTATTTAATCATCCCTTTTAAGCCTTCAATAATTAAATTAATATCTTCGTACTTTACTTTTAAACTAGCACTATTAACAATCAAGCGAGCTGAAACATTAGCGATTTCTTCAATAACTTCTAAACCATTTTCCTTTAATGTTTTTCCGCTTTCCACTATATCAACAATAACATCGCTTAATCCAACAAGTGGGCCTAGTTCAACACTTCCATTTAATTTGATTATCTCAGCATATCTTTTAGTTTTTAAAAAATACTCTTTTGCAATATTAGGATATTTTGTTGCCACACGAATATTTTTTTTACTTGCAAGTAGTTTTTTAGCATCGCTAAAGCCAGCTACTGCTAATCTGCAACTTCCAAATTTTAAATCTAAGACTTCTGTTACGCTTCTTTTTTCTTCCATAATTGTATCTTTACCAACAACTCCAATATCCGCAATTCCATATTCTATATAAATTGGTACATCAGTTGGCTTTGCTAGAAAAATTTTGTATTTTTTATCAGCACTATAAAAAACTAATTTTCTAGTTTGTTCTTCCATTTCTAAAGACAAGATACCTAAAGTTTCTAACATCTTAATAATTTCTTGAGCTAATCTTCCTTTAGAAAGTGCAAATGTAATTGTATTCATAAAAATCCTCTTATATAATTATAACTTTCTCTTTATTATTTTCATAATTTATAACTTTTTTCGCTTTAATCTTTTTTGCATACTTAAGCGTTTCTTCTAATGTATCTTCTAAACTGTCAATCACGATATTAGTTTTTCTTAATTCATTATTTTGTTTATACGCTAAATCATAACTTTTACTATCATAAAAACTTACAATAACTTCTTCTTCAATTTTAATCAAATCATTATTAATTATGTATTCTAACAATAAATCAACATTAAGCCCAAAACCTACAGCCTTCAAATCAGCTCCAAAATTACTTAATAGATTGTCATATCTTCCACCTTCAATTATAGCATGGGCAATATCTTTAACAAAAATTTGAAATATAATTTTATTATAATACTTAGCATATGAATAAATACTAAAATCAAATAATACATATTTAGCAAGCCCGATATTTTCAAGAGCTAAATAAAATTCTTCTAACTCACAAATAATTTTATTTGTTTGTTTTAAAGTAATTTTATCTTTTAATCTTCTAATATAATTAATTCTACCAGCTGATTGCATCAATTCAATGATCAATTCTTTTT
>JAQUUM010000057.1 GCA_028693885.1 Bacilli bacterium | reverse complement strand
CCTTTTGCTTTTGAATAATCCATCAATTCAGCTTTTAAGCATAAATCTGTATACCATTTTGCAAAATCCTCATCTCTACTTGTAATCGCTCTTACTAATTTGTTATTCATAATATCACCAATACCTTCTTTATTTATTATACACTTTTCTCAATATTTTTTCCATACTAAAAACCTAATTTTTCATCTACTATTAATACTTCAACTTCCATATTCTCCATTGGACGCATTAATATTAATAATCCACTGCAAATCCTTTCACTACTATTACAGTCAACACAACTTTCTAGTTCAACACAAGTTACCTTTTTATTAAGCCGTTTCGCATTTAGCGGGGCAGCAATATTCTTTGCTCTATAGATTGCTTCTTCTAAATTTTTAGTTATTTTATTTTTTCCGACTATTAAAATTAACTTCTTTGGTCCATAACACATCATTGATAAACGGTTACCAATTCTATCAATATTTACAATTTCCCCAGTTTTGCTTAAGGCATTAACACCAGATAAATATACTTCAGCATCCTTAACACTATCCAGTGAATCATCAAGCCAATGCCACAAAACAGTATTTCTTTCTTTTAATTCTTCAACGATATTTAACTCTTTTACACTCATACTCCCACCAATTCCAATTTTTTTAGAAACTAGTGATTCAGTCAAATACTTAGATAAGCTTTTCTTATCTAAAAAATATTTTGCTTTAAAACCTCTTTTGTTTAAAAGATTAATAATTTTCTCCATTTTCTCTTCCTTTTGTTTGATAATTTTTTCCTATAAATTTAATTTTTTTTATGTAAAAAAAAGAAAACATAAGTTTTCTTTTTATATTTTTTTAGCTTGCGTAATTGTCAAAATATCCTTTGATAAAAACAATTGGAGTTCCTTTATCACCACTACCACTTGTTAAATCTGCAAGGCTTCCAAGTAGATCTGTAAGTCTTCTAGGAGTTGTACCTAGCGAGTCATCAACACCAACAAGATTATTTTTCTTTTCTAAAATAATTTTTTTCATAGCTTCTTGAGCAGCTTCACCACTCAAATCTTTTATTTTAGTATCAGCCATATATTTTAATTTAATCTCATTCGGAGTACCAACTAACCCCTTAGTAAAGAAAGGTGATACTACTGGATCAGCAAGTTCCCAAATTCCACCAACTGGATCTTTGAATGCTCCATCACCATAAATCATAACTTCAACTGTTTTATTGTATTTATCCATAAATTTTTTCTGAATTTCATCAACTAAATATTGAGAATCTCTTGGAAAAAGTTTTACTGAATCTTCAGTTGCAATATTGCTTCCTAAAACTCCATAAGTAGGATGGTATCCGGAATTATCTACACTTTGGCTCAAAACTTCATCAAGTGTATACACCTTTCTAGCCCCAGCTTCAACCAATATTTTTTTAGTTCTAAATCTCTCGTGAATATTAGCAACAAGAACTTGGTCTGTATATTCTAATATAAATCTAGGATTATTAGATAATACAACCTCAGTATTATTACCAGCAATTTCTTTATAGAAATTAATGTAATCAACACCGGTAAATGTATGAACTGTATTAGGGAAATACTTTCTAAATTGAGTTTCAGTAAAAGAATCACTATATGGGTTAATACCATATTTATCTAATTCATCAATCGAAACTAATTTATTGCCTACTTCATCACCAGGATAGCTAAGTTGAATAACCAACTTTTTACATCCCATACTAATACCTTTTAATAACATTGAAAATCTATTGCGGCTTAATATAGGCAAAATCAAACCAACAGTTTCACCATCAAATTTATTTTTAATATCCTTAGCAATTTGATTTACATTCGCATAGTTATTTTGAGCTCTAGCTACGATAGCCTCAGTAATACAAACAACGTCTTTATTTTCAATTTTAAAGCCTTCATTTTCTGATGCACTTACGATTGAATCAAAAACAATATCAACTAGATTATCGCCTCTCTTAATGATAGGTGCTTTAATACCTCTAACAACGGTTCCTACATAACTCATACTTTCCTCCTTATTAAGACTTGTATATTTTATCATAATAATAAAATATATTCAATTATTTTTTTTCTATTTTACTCTTGAAAGCTTTTGCAATTTCAACAATTATAATTACTGAAAATGACAACCCCATACAAATTAGTAAGTAACCTAAATTTAGAGGGACTAACTTGAATATGTCTGCTAAAAAAGGAACATAACAAATAGTAAGTTGTAAAAGCATACCTAAAACAAAAGCACCAACTAAAAACTTATTTTTAAAAATATTTGCTTTAATTATACTTTGTTCACTCTTCATATTAAAAGCATGAAATAGCTGAACACTAGATAAAGTCATAAATGCCATTGTTTGGCCCAAGTATGTATCAGGACTTGCAAAATGTCCAATTACGTATGCAATTAATGTTAACGAACCAACCATTACTCCTTGCCATATTATTGAAAATCCTAAACCATTAGCAAAAAAACTTTCATTTTTAGCACGAGGTTTATTACTCATAACATCAGGTTCTGGATCTTCAGCACCTAATGCAAATGCTGGCAAACTATCAGTTATTAAATTAACCCATAATAAATGAATTGCTAAAAGTGGAATTCCAAAATCCACACCTATTAATAAAACAGATAACAGAGAAGCTACAAAAATCGTAAAAACTTCACCTATATTACTAGATAACAAGTATCTAACTACTTTTTTTATATTGGCATAAATTCCTCTACCATAATAAACAGCTGATACTATTGTCTTAAAATTATCATCAACTAATACAACATCCGCCGCTTCTTTAGCAACGTCTGTCCCTGTTATTCCCATCGCACAACCAATATCAGCTTGCTTTAAAGCTGGAGAATCATTTACTCCATCCCCAGTCATTGCTACAACTTCGCCTTTTTCTTGCCAAGCTTTTACAATTCGCACCTTATCGCTAGGAGCTACTCTTGCGTAAACAGAATACTTTTCAATATTATTAAATAACTCATCATCACTTAACGCATTAAGTTCTTGTGATGATAGTGCAATATCTCCTTCTCTTAAAATATTAAGTTCACTAGCAATAGCTTTTGCAGTAGCAACGTAATCTCCAGTGATCATAATAGTCCTAATTCCTGCATTGCTTGCAACTTCAATTGCATCTTTAACTTCTGGCCTTGCAGGATCAATCATTCCAACCAATCCGATAAAAGTCAAATCTTTCTCTACTTCTTCGAAATCTAGATCATCAGGAATAAAATCCATTTCTTTATATGCAACCGCTAGTACTCTCAAAGCTTTGCTCGCCATTTCATCAGTAGCTTTTAAAACTTTTTTCTTATCTACATTCAAAGATCTAGTAATTAAAACATCAACTGCACCCTTAGTAATAACCAAATACTTTCCATCTTTCTTTTCAAATACTACACTCATCATTTTTCTTGTTGAGTCAAAAGCTAGATCATAAACTCTTTTTAAATTACTGTATACTGGCTTCTTAACATATCTTTGTTTAGCAGTAACTAAAGCTGTTTCAGTAGGATCACCAATTTCTTTAATGCCTTCATCTGTTTCTTCAACAATTGCATCTGTACACATTGAAAAAAACTCTAGCATTTCTAATTCTTCTTTAGATAAATCACCACTAATTTCTTTTAGTTCATTATAAAATAATTTCAAAACAGTCATTTTATTTTGAGTTAATGTACCTGTCTTATCAGAACAAATAACAGATGCAGATCCTAAAGTTTCAACTGCAGGAAGTTTTTTAACAATTGCTTTTTGTTTAACCATCTTTTCAACACCAATTGCTAAAATTACTGTTACTATCGCTGCAAGCCCTTCTGGAATTGAAGCAACTGCTAAAGCAACTGCCATCTTAAAAGCTGCAATGAAATCAGGTTCAATTAGCATTTCAAGCGCAAATACAATTATACAAATAGCTACACACAAAACTCCAATAACTTTCCCAATTTGAGTTAATTTTTCTTGAAGTGGTGTTTTTGTTTCTTTGAAATCCATCAGTGAAGTAGCGATTTTACCGATTTCAGTTTCCATACCAGTTTTTACTACAACAGCCTTACCATGTCCATAAGTAGCAAAGGTAGATGAAAACAAACTGTTTTTCATATCACCCATTGATATATCTTCTTTATCAATTGGTTCAGTAATTTTATTAACAGGTACACTTTCCCCAGTTAAAGCACTCTCATCAACTGACAAATTAACTGCTTCTATCAATCTACAATCAGCTGGTATAAAATTACCTGCTTCTACTAAAATAATGTCCCCCTTAACTAATTCATTAGATGCAATACTTATAGTTTCACTATTTCTAATTACTCTAACAAAAGGAGTGCTTAATTTTTTCAACGCTTCTAAAGATTTTTCTGCTTTACTCTCTTGAACTAACCCTAATATAGCATTAAGTAAAACAACAATAAAAATAATCAAACTTTCTACCCACTCATGCGGATCAACTAATATTGAAACAACAGCCGCAATCAAAAGTATAATAACAAGAAAATCTTTGAACTGCTCAAAAAACTTAACGATTAAAGGCTTTTTCTTTTTTTCTACAAGTTCATTTTTCCCGTACTTTTCAATTCTTAAAGCAACCTCATCGCTACTCAAACCAGCATCTACACTCGTTTCTAATTCCTTTAAAATCTCATCAAAACTTTTTTTAGCATCCATAATTACCTCCTAATTATTATAAAAAGACCTTACTCTGTCATTAAGAAAGAATAAAGGTCTCGCATTCTCAAGTATTACCTGATATTGTATCCGGATATATAATATCGAGATGACGAATACAAAGCAAATTAAATTTGCACGCTACTCCCCCTTAAGGGCTTTTTTAATATAAAACATCTTTTATATTTTATCATTTTTTACACTTTAAATCAAGAACTTAAAGTATTACTTTCAATTATTTGATCTTCAACTATTAGTTTTTTATAACTAATATCAACTAAAATCGCTCCTAACGGCGCAGTAATTATAATAGATAATACTGCAATCATCAAAATTATCTCTCCACTAGCAATTCCAAGCGATAAAGGTATTGCTCCTATCGCAGCTTGAACAGTAGCTTTAGGTAAATAAGATAAACCAACAAATATTTTTTCCTTACCTCTAAATTTAGTTTTTACTAATGCCATAAAAACAGCCATAACTCTAAACGCTAATCCTACAAATATAATAATAATAGCCGATATTCCAACAGCACTTAAAACATTTATATTAACACAAGCACCTACCAAAACAAATAACATGATTTCCGCTGCTACCCATATTTTGTTAAACTTACCTACAAGCCTTTTGGCTAGAACTTCATATTTCTTTAAAATTGTAATACCTAAAGTTATTACAGCAATCAACCCAGAAACAGCAAAGAAATTAGCACTAATATCTTCTATTACCATAAAGAAAAAAGATAAACAAAAAATTATTAATACTTTATATGTATCTCTAATATGTACTTTTTTAAAAAACCAAACTAAAGATATCCCACACAAAATCCCCAGCCCAATTCCTAAAATAATTGAAGTTGGTATTTGAATAACATTTAATAATGAAAAATCTTGTTCTTGTTTAATTTTAATTAATGTTGTAAAAATTACAATCACGTAAACATCATCGATTGAAGCTCCGGCCATTATAAGTTGAGGAATAGCTTTCACTTTACCATAACCTTTTTCTAATAAATCAATCATTCTTGGTATAATAACAGCCGGGGAAACTGCACCAAGTACAGATCCAAGTATAAAGCCATCAATAAGCGGAATACTTAATATAAAATGACTTAAAACTCCAACAATAATTATTTCAAATGTTGCAGGCAAAAAACTTAACAAAATTGCAGGACGTCCAACTTTTTTTAAATCCTTAACATCTAAAGAAAGCCCAGCCCTTAATAAAATTATTATTAATGCTATCTTCCTTAACTCAGATGATATATCTAAAATTTCTGGAACAATCAAATCAAGTAAATATGGGCCTAAAATAATACCAGTTAGAATCATAGCTACTAATCCAGGAATTTTAATTTTATTAAAAATATAAGCTAATGAAAAACTTAAAAATATAATTAATGCAATACTTAGA
Organism: Bacilli bacterium; assembly: GCA_028693885.1. Classification (GTDB taxonomy): domain Bacteria; phylum Bacillota_I; class Bacilli_A; order ML615J-28; family CAG-698; genus JAQUUM01. Next base: position 1,492 of record JAQUUM010000057.1, on the reverse strand, counting down.
AACATAAAAATCTTCCTTCATTTTTTAAAAAAAGCTGATAAGTCCACGACAAAAAGTCATAGACGTCATCAGCTTTAAAAGCGGTTTATAGTTTACTCAACTAAAGGGAGAACATCATTCCCATTTTTTATTTTACGCCCTCTGGTACATACTTAGGCATATCATTTATATCCGTATAATAAGGTTCATAAATACTAGCTCCAACTATGTTTAATGGATCTATTGTAATTGGCGCACCGTTAACATCTCCATAGAAATTATCTTCAAAACCAACATTATTACCAACCAATGTGTTATTAAGGTATTTTCCACCAATCTCCTTAAAAATATTATTATTAACATTCATAATTAAAGAAGTTAATGTTTCATGATTAATTCTAATAGCAGTTCCTGTAATGCTTTCAAAAGTATTATATGCTATTTCAATATAACCATCAGTTCCTAAATAATTTCTTAAATCAATTGCTCCATCGCAAACTGAATCATAAAATTTATTGTTTATAATTCTAATATCCAAAGCCGTATTTTCCTTATAAACAAATAGCGAATATTGCGAAATCTTTGTAAAAGTATTATTAGCAACTATTATTGTAGAATCACCAGCTAAATAATTGGTTCTAACTCCATCTGCATAACTTAAATTATTACCTTCAAAATAATTACCTACGATTTCTAGGTTTTCTATTCTACCAAAATTAATTAATCTAGCAGATGTCGGAGTAACAAAACGGTTATAATAAAATTTAAAATTATAATGTTGTTCAGTATTAGGATCAGCTAGCGCAGTATTACCTAATTCTTTAAAATATACAAGTCCATTATCTCCAACCGGAATAGATGAATCATAATAATTACAGAAATTCATCATCACAGTGTCAACAGCTGTTCCTCCACTAACCACTTGACCGTTAGCTGTGAAATCTAAACCACTTAATAAAATATTAGAAGCTCCGCTACCTATAGTAATTTTATTAGTAAATATAGCCCCACTACTTCTATCAGACATATTATAATTTGGATTTACTCCTGAGTTACTTGTAATAATATTTATATTATTAATAGATATAACAACATTCTCAGTATATGATCCATCACATAAATAAATATAATCATCCATACCAGCTAAGGCTAAGGCACTATTTAGACTATTGAACGCAGTAACACCGAAACTATAAGTTACACCCTCATAAATAACATCTTGTGATTGACTATAACTAGTCCATGTAGGATTTACTATCAAATCAGGAGTTACAATATCAAGTCCTATGTTATCAGATATATGTTCAAAGCCAAAAAATTCAATGTTAATCTCAACATAACCTTCACTTACAGGTGTAATAATACCATTTTGATTTATTGTAGCAACAGTTTCATAAGAGCTAGACCAAACAAAATCGTCTTTTGCTCCACTTGGATATGCTTCATAATGTAAAGGAATTGAATCAAAAACTGAAATTACATATAAATCATCTATTTCAACAAATTCTGGATC
>JAQUUM010000056.1 GCA_028693885.1 Bacilli bacterium | reverse complement strand
TACATCTACACCACCTGTAACAACAGGATTAGTTGTTACACAAAGTCCTACAGGGTATATGCAAGTAGGAGCAAGTGGTTATGAAATATATATTACTGATAGCGAGGGTGTTTCTGTATCAAGACTTGAATGTACATTTACATCAAGCAATTCAGCAGTAGCCACAGTCTCACAATATGGAACAATCACAGCTTTAGCAAGCGGCACTACTACAATCACAGTAACTCATCCAACAAAAGGCACTGGAACAATTGCAATAACAGTTAGCTCTACTAGCAATTCTGCAACTGATGATGCAAATAAAGCAACTTATACTAGAAATACAAGTCTATCTACTACATCAGCCGTTCCTGGATCAACAGTAACTACTTATGTTCAAGAATATGGAACAGTTGGAACTAAAACTATTCGTGTTGCTTTATTAGAACAAAAATGTAATAGTAATGCTAAAATTGTTTCTTGGGCAATGCCGGGGACAAGCGGATATAATTTCACTCGCGGAGCCGTTAGCACTATTGCTGCTAATTATGAAGCTAGTCATCTAGGTTGGAGAGTATTGGGTGGAATAAATGCTGACCAATATACTTTAGGCTTTGGAAATGGTTTAGGAACTGATGGAAAACATCCATATCATGTTCAACCATATTATCCTTTAATTGCTGATGGGCAAAAATGGTTTAGTAATACTTGGATGGATTCAGGAAGTGGGTCAGCTGGTAATTTTGTTGGGTATACTAATGATGGTAGTGTTGACCAATTGGTAAGTGTTAGTGCCGCCAGTGCTGCTACAGCTTTAAAATTATCAGTTTTAGATTCAAGTGGCGTTGTTGTAAATAAATATACAGTTAATAAATTTAATAGTGCTCCTAGTACTAGTGAAGTTTCTTTATATACAGGATATTACAGCGATACTTCATTTGGTACTTATTTACCAAAATCAGTATCAGGAACTAATGTATTTGTTGTTGGTAGTGCTGATTTAGCTTATTGCAATAATACTAGTGCTTATACTAATGTTTCAGCGGCTCAAAATGCCTTTTATGGTAAAGGTTCAATTACATCAAAAACAACTAGTGCAACATTAAATCAAAGACAATTTGCGATTGTTTCTAATAATTCTACTATTACTAGTGCTTTAGCAGTTGGAAAAAAGATTATTGTTCAATACGAATATACTAATGCTACATATAATGCTTTTGAATCTGGAATGGGTTATCATACAGTTCAGCGAGATGGTGGTGTTGATGGTACAGTTGCAGGAACTTACAATACTTATGGTAGACCAAGAAGTGTTGTTGGTAGAAAAGCCGATGGAACTATTGTTTTAATGATTATTGATGACTACAATGATAGCTATGGAACAACTGGCTATGGCATAAATGCAATTTGTAAGTTGCATAATATCGTTGAGGCTTATCAAATGGATGGCGGTGGTTCAGCTCAAATGGCGGTAAGGCAATCAAATGGAACATTTGCGAGTGTTACTCGTTCGGCTGATGAAGCAACTGGTGCTAATACTGGCTCTCAAAGAGCAATTATGAGTGCACTATTGTTTGTTGTCAAAGCATAAAAAAGTTTAACATGTTTTAAAGTTAAGGCGCTTAGCGCCTTTTTAAATGGATTTAAGATTTTAAATTTAGATTAAGCTTTTTGTTTTCTTTTAAGCAAATCTCTTTATTAGATATATAATTTATGGTATAATATTTAATAGTTAAAAAAATATAAGGGGTAAACTATGGATGTATTAAGTAGGATAAAAGAACTTACTAATTTGATTAATAAATACAGAAAAGAGTATTATGAGTTTGATACTCCGAGTATTAGTGATATAGAATACGATAGTCTTTTAAGGGAGTTAGAAACTTTAGAAAATGAATATCCTGCTTTTATTCAAGATGATTCTCCTGTTAAAAAAATTGGTAGTTTAGAAAGTACTAAATTAAAAAAAATTATGCATACTACATCAATGCTTTCTTTAGGTAATGCTTTTAATGAAGAAGAGTTACGTGCATTTTCAGAGAGAATCATTAAAGATGGATATAATCCTACTTTTGTTTGTGAGTTAAAAATAGATGGAATAGCTTCAACTGCTAAATATGAAAAGGGAAGTTTTGTATTAGGTGCTACTCGTGGAGATGGAGTAGTTGGAGAAAACATCACCGCTAATATGAAAACTATTAAATCCTTGCCTAAAAAGATTAAAGATAAACTTGATATTGAAGTAAGAGGTGAGGTTTATATGAAGCAAGATGTCTTCAATAAACTAAATCAAGAAAAAGAAAATCAAAACGAAGTTTTATTTAAAAATCCAAGAAATGCTGCGGGGGGATCTTTAAGACAATTAAATAGTAAAATAACTGAATCTAGATCTTTAGATATTTTTAATTATACTATTGTAAATCCTGAAAAATATAATTTAAAAACTCAAATTGAAGTTTTAGATTTTTTATCAAACCAAGGGTTTAAAGTAGAACCACACTATAGATATTGTAGGAATATAGAAGAAGTAATTGCCTATATTGATTATATTGATACTTTAAGGAAAACTTTAAACTATGATACTGACGGAGTAGTAATAAAGGTTAACGAATTTGATTTGTATGATAAAATAGGCTATACTGTTAAAACTCCTAAATGGGCAATTGCTTATAAATTTCCAGCATTAGAAGTTGAAACAAGATTAAAAGATATTGTTTTTACTGTTGGTAGAACTGGTAGTATTAATCCAACAGCTATTCTAGACCCTGTAATGATAGCAGGCTCAATGGTCCAAAGAGCGACTTTAAACAATGAAGATTATATAAAAGAAAAAGATATTAGAATTAATGATTATGTGGTAGTTAGAAAAGCTGGAGAAATTATCCCTGAAATTGTTAGAGTTAATTTTGAAAGAAGACCAAAAGATACTACTTCATTTAAAATGATTAACGCTTGTCCTGTTTGTAATTCTAAAATTATTAGAAAGGAAAGCCAAGCAGAACATTATTGCTCTAATGATTTGTGTGAGGGAAAACTTTTAGCATCAATTATATATTTTGCTTCTAAACCTGCAATGAATATTGAAGGCTTAGGTGAAAAAGTAGTAACGCTTTTTTATAATGAAGGTTTCATTAAAAGTTTTAAAGACATATATTCTTTAAAGAATAAAAAAATAGATTTAATGAAGTTAGAGAAAAAAGGCGAAAAAAGTATTACTAATTTATTAAATGCGATTGAAGAAAGTAAAAATGCTAGTTTAGAAAAAGTAATTACTGCTTTAGGAATTAGATTTGTTGGAAGTAAGATAGCTAAAGTATTAGCTAAAAACTTTAGAACTTTAGAAGCTTTAGAAAAAGCTAGAATAGAAGAATTGCTTAGGATTCCAGAAATTGGAGATGCTATTGCTAATAGTATTGTTGAATATTTTGAAAAAGAACATAAAATTATTGAAGATTTAAAAGAAGTTGGAATTAACCCTGTTTATGAAGAGATGAGTTTTGGAAAAACTAACTTTCTTAATTTGAATGTTGTTCTAACTGGAAAGTTAGAAAAATATACAAGAGATGAAGCGAAAACTTTAATTGAATCTCAGGGTGGTAATATTTTAAGTGCAGTAACAAAAAATACTGATTTAGTAATTGCTGGGACTGATGCTGGAAGTAAGTTAGAAAAAGCAATTAAGTTAAATATTAAAATAATGAAGGAAGAAGACTTTACTAAATTAGTTTAAGAGGGAAAAATGAAATATATTGAAATCAAGGGCGCTAGAGAAAATAATTTAAAAAACATTAATTTAAAAATTCCAAAAGACAAACTGGTTGTAATGACTGGTTTATCTGGCAGTGGGAAAACATCATTAGCTTTTGACACAATATATGCAGAAGGTCAAAGAAGATATGTTGAAAGCTTATCAGCTTATGCAAGACAATTCTTAGGTAATGCCTCTAAACCAGATGTTGATTCAATCGAAGGCTTATCGCCTGCGATTGCTATCGATCAAAAAACAACTCATAAGAATCCTCGCTCAACAGTAGGTACAGTAACTGAAATTTATGATTATTTACGTTTATTATATGCAAGAGTTGGTAAAGCCTATTGCCCAACTCATAATTGCTTGATATCTTCTCAAACAATTACTCAGATGGTTGAAAGAATATTTATTAGCGAGGAAAACATAAGACTTACAATTTTAAGTCCAATTGTTGATGGTCAAAAAGGAGCTCATGAAAAGACATTAGATTTAATTAGAAAAGAAGGTTATGTTAGAGCAAGAATTGATGGCGAAATGAGAGATTTAGATGAAGAAATTATTCTTGATAAGAATAAGCGTCATCAAATTGAAGTAGTAGTAGATCGTCTTAAAATAGTTAAAGAAGAAGAATCAAGAATTTATGCTTCCCTAGAAACTGCGTTAAAGTTAGGTGAAGGTAAAGTCATAGTTATTATGGGAGAAGAAGAAATTGCTTTTAGTGAACATTTATCTTGTCCTTATTGTGATTTTTCCATACCTAAATTAGAACCACGTTTGTTTTCTTTTAATACTCCTTATGGAGCATGTCCTGAATGTAAAGGCCTTGGGGTATTACAAAAGATTGATGAAAATTTATTAATTACTGATGAAGATGTATCAATTAGAGATGGTGCAATTAAGTATTTAAAAAACATTGTTGATACAGATAATATTGAGTGGCAAGTCTTTGAAAAAATGGCTGAATATTATAATATAGATTTAGATAAACCATATAAAGAATTAACACCATTTGAAAAAGATGTTATTATGATTGGTTCTAAAGAGCCTATTAGTTATGAAATAACTTCAAGAGGTTTTAATACTTTTAAGAAAACTCAATACATTGAAGGAATTGCGACTTTGATTGAAAGGCGCTACTTACAAACTACATCAGATGCGGCTAGAGAGTACTATAATTCATATTTAGCTGATTATCCTTGTCCTGAGTGTCATGGCCAAAGATTATCAAAAGAGGCTTTAAGTGTTAAAGTAGGAAGCCTTAATATCGATGAGTTTACACGAATGAGTGCAGTTAAAGCTTTAGAATATGTTTTGAGTTTAGAACTATCAGAAACTGATAAAGTTATAGCTCATATGATTATTCAAGAGATAAAATCAAGACTACAGTTTTTAGTAGATGTTGGCTTAGGTTATTTAACTTTAGCTAGATCAAGTGGTTCTTTATCAGGTGGAGAATCTCAAAGAATTAGACTCGCTACCCAAATTGGTTCTAAGTTAACTGGAGTCTTATATGTATTAGATGAACCATCAATTGGCTTACACCAAAAGGATAATGATAAATTAATCAACGCTTTAAAAGCGATGAGAGATTTAGGTAATACTTTAATTGTTGTAGAGCATGATGAGGAAATTATGCGTCAAGCTGACTACTTAATAGACATTGGTCCAAAGGCCGGAGAATTAGGCGGAGAGGTTGTTGCGGCTGGTACAGTAGATGAAGTGATGGAAGTTAAAAAATCTATTACAGGTCAATATTTGAGCCATAAAAAGGAAATTAAAGTACCTGACACAAGAAGAAAGGGAAATGGAAATTTTCTTGAAATTATTAAAGCAAGTTGTAATAATTTAAAAGAAATTGATGTAGTATTTCCACTGGGGACTTTTATTGCGGTAACGGGAGTTAGTGGAAGTGGAAAGAGTTCTTTAGTTAGAGAAATCTTATCAAAAGCTTTAAGAAGAAAATTATATCGTTCTAAAGAAGAAGTGGGAGCACATCAAGAAATAAAAGGCTATGAAAATATTGAAAAGGTAATTGATATTAATCAATCACCAATTGGAAGGACTCCAAGGAGTAATCCTGCTACTTATACTGGAGTATTTGATCATATTAGAGATTTGTTCGCTGAAACAAAAGAGTCTAAAATGAGGGGTTATAATAAAGGAAGATTTTCTTTTAATGTAAAAGGAGGCCGCTGTGAGAGATGTGGCGGTGATGGAATTATAAAAATCGCTATGCATTTTTTACCAGATGTTTTTATTCCTTGTGAAGAATGTAATGGTAAAAGGTATAATAAAGAAACATTAGAAGTCAAATATAAAGGAAAAAACATCGCAGATGTTTTAGAGATGACAATTGATGAGGCTGTTAGTTTTTTTGAAAACATTAATACGATTCATGATAAACTAATGACTTTGAAAAAAGTTGGTTTAGGTTATGTTAAACTTGGTCAAAATGCTTTAACTCTATCAGGAGGAGAAGCTCAAAGAGTAAAACTGTCAAGTGAACTACACAAAAAGATTACTAATAAAACAATTTATATATTAGATGAACCAACTACAGGACTTCATTCTCATGATGTAAAGAAATTGCTTAATGTTTTAGATCATATTGTTAGTAATGATGCAACTGTTGTTGTGATTGAACATAATTTAGATGTTATTAAATACGCTGATTATGTTATAGATTTGGGACCTGACGGTGGAGATGAAGGTGGAGAGATTGTTGCTCTTGGTACGCCAGAAGAGGTGAGTTTAAATCCTAAATCTTATACGGGTATTTATTTAAAAAAAGTCTTAAAAAAAAGTTAAAAAAAGTATATAATAGTGTAGAAGTTTGAAAAAAGGAATTTATGAATGGATAGTAAAGACAATAAAAAGAAAGAAACAAAAAAACAAGAAGAAGAATTAAAAAAAGATTTAGAAGATTTAGTGGAAAATTTTAAAAAAGATGATCCTAAAGCTCCTAAAGTAAGAGTTATCTCAATAGGTATGAAAAATAATTTTTTTAAGAATCCTTATTTAGATGCTTTATTTTTAATGTTTTTGAATTTATTTTTTATTCTAGCGTTAGCTGGAATATATAAGTTTTTTGGCTTTGATTGGATTGATTTTTCTCATTATATTTTTGTAATATTGTTTGTTTTGATTTTTTCAATTAATGAATTAATTTTAAAAATATTAATTTTTAAATACATGTTTAAGTTAGTCTTACTAACTCTTGGAGTTGTTCTTTTGATAGTAAGTATAACTGCTTTTGTTTTGGCTTTGATTATTACCCCTAATTTAGATGTAATATCTGAGGTGGGTATAATTACATTTATGATTTCATTTTTAATCATAAGATCGTTTATTAAAAATATGCTTACAAGTCATAAGTTTAATATTCAATCTATAAATAAAGGAGAATAGTTATGAATCCACATGATACAATTGTAGATAAAATAGATCCAGTTGCTTTTAGTATTTTTGGAGCTGAGATTTATTGGTATGCAATATTTATAATGACAGGGGCTTTGTTAGCACTAGTGTTTGGTTTGTATATTGCGAAAAAGATTGGCCTATCTCAAAACGATATAATAGATGGCTTTATTATGGGTTTGATTTTGGGGATTATTGGAGCAAGGTTTTTTTATGTTATCTTTACTTTAGGTCAAGGCTTATATAGTAGTTTTTGGGATATGATTAATATAAGAGATGGTGGCTTAGCAATCTATGGTGGGATAATATTTGGAACTGTGTTTGCGATATTCTTTTGTAAGAAAAGAAAAATTAGTATGTATAAGGTTCTAGATTTATTAGCACCAGGCTTTATGATTGGCCAAATTTTTGGAAGATGGGGTAATTTCTTTAATAAAG
>JAQUUM010000055.1 GCA_028693885.1 Bacilli bacterium | reverse complement strand
GTTAAGAGACAACACTAGAGTTGTGAAAGTAGGAAATGTATTAGTCGGAGGCGGTAATCCTATATCTATTCAAAGTATGACTACTACACCTACTAAAAATATAATAGAAACTATTAAACAAATAAAGCAACTAGAATTATTTGGTTGCGATATAGTTAGGGTTGCTGTGCTAGACGAAATGGATGCTAACGCTATTAAAGAAATTAAAAAAAATATCTCGATTCCTTTAGTAGCTGATATACATTTTGACTATAAATTAGCATTAATAGCAATAGAAAATGGTATTGATAAATTAAGAATAAACCCAGGGAACATAGGTGATATTTCACGAGTAAAAATTCTTGTTGAAAAGTGCAAAGAAAAAGGTATTCCCATACGAATAGGAGTAAACTCAGGTTCATTAGAAAAAATACAAACTAATATTGATAGTATTTCAATTAGTGACGCGATGATAGAGAGTGCCAAAAAACACGTTCAAATTTTAGAATCTCTAGATTTTTATGACATAATAATTTCACTAAAATCATCTAATGTTGAACAAACAATAGAAACATATGAAAAAGCTAGTAAGATTTTCCCATACCCTTTACACTTAGGCGTTACTGAATCTGGCCCCTTAATCAATGGGTGTGTGAAGTCTACAATAGGCTTGTTTTCAGTTTTAAGATTAGGAATTGGGGATACTATACGAGTTTCTTTGTCTAACGATCCAATATATGAAGTTAAAGTTGCAAAAGAGATTTTAAAAAACATGAATTTAATAGATGGCTATAAATTAATAAGTTGTCCTACTTGCGGGCGAACGCAATATAATATGCTAAAAATTGTTGATAACATAGAAAAATTTTTAGACACCCTTCCTAAATCAAATATAAAAGTCGCTATAATGGGATGTGTTGTAAATGGTCCAGGCGAAGCAAAAGAAGCTGATGTTGGAATTGCCGGAGGAAATGATTGTGCTGTCTTATTTAAAAAAGGTAAGATTATTCAAAAACTTTCTACAGACCTAATTGAAGATACTTTAAAAAAAGAAATTTTAGACTTAACAAGAAACAAAAAAGATACTCATTTTTAATGAATATGTATTTATTCATTAATCAGTATCTTTTTTGTTTTTAATAGCATTATATTTTTTACTTATTATTTGACTTTTGCCTTTTCTTATTTCTTTATTGATTAAAGTCATTCGCTTCTTTTTATAATTAGGTTTTATTTTTTTTCCAACTGGATATTTATTGTGTACGTCACTTTCTATTTTTTTAACCTTCTCGTTAGATTTAAAAAGATTTTTTGCATCAACCAAAACACCGTCTTTTATAATTTTAAATATACACTTTAATTTTTTTTCATTTAATTTTTTTATATATACATCATCTGAAAAATCATATAAAGATATTGCAGTACCTTTAGAATCATATCTAGCTGTTCTACCGGTTCTATGTATATAAAAATCAATATCGTTTGGCAGTTCATAATTAATTACGTGAGAAACACCTTCTATATCAATTCCACGAGAAGCAATATCACTTGCTACTAAAAACTGGAATTCACCAGATTTAATTTTTTTTAAAAGTTTCCTTCTCTCTCTGGATTCTAAATCACCTGTCAATAAAATTGCATTAATTTTTCTAGAAACTAGATAATTAAAAACATTATTTACTTCTTCTTTTGTATTAGCAAAAATAATAGCTAGGTATGGATTGATCGTTGATATCAAATTATATAGCAAATCAAGTTTATTTAAATTCTTAACTGGAATAAACAGATGTTCGATTTCATTTTTTGATATTTTATTTTTTACCAAATCTATAGTTTCGATTTTCTTGAAATATTTATTGGTAAACCCTATAATTTGTTTTGAAATAGTTGCAGAAAATATTAATATTTGTATATCTTTAGCCATTCTAGACAAAATTAAATCTAAAGATTCAATATTATCATTTTCAAAAACCATATCAGCTTCATCAATAACCAGTATTTTACTAGTATAAATATTAATTAAATTATTATCATTAATAAAATCTTTTAATTTACCAATTGTTCCAATAATAACATTAGGTATTTTTTTATTCAACTCATTAATTTCATTAATTCTATCAGAGCCACCTATAAATGCTTTAATATAAGGTTTAACTTCATAACCTTTAATCAATTTCTGAATTTCATTAAAAATTTGTATTGCTAATTCTCTGGTTGGAACTACAATTAATGATTGAACTTCCTCTAAATCATCAATGTTTTTATCTAATATAGGTATTAAATATGCATGAGTTTTACCACTACCTGTTTCGCTCTTACCAATCAAACTAAGATCTTTTAATGCTTTAGGGATTATTTTTTCCTGTATTTCTGTCATTTCGAAAAAATTAATATTTTCTAACGCTCTGATCACTTTGCTTTTTAAATTTAGTTCATTGAACTTCATAATATTCTCCTATTGATATTGGATAAGTCGCTTCATTAATAACTACTTTTACAACTTGATTAACATCAAAACATATATTTTTAAATTGAACAAATAAATAGTTTTCAGTATGCCCAAAACAATTTTTTCCATCAATTTTTTCGATTAGTACATCATATATTTTACCAATAGATTTTTTTCTATAATCTAAAGCCATTTTTTTAGATAAATTAATTAATTTTTTTGATCTTTCTTTTAAAACACTTGCTGGAATATTGCTTTCGATTAAAGAGGCTTTTGTCCCCTCTCTATTTGAAAAAGTAAATACATGTATTTCGCCAAAAGCTAATAAAGCTGTTTTATCATAGGTGTCTTTAAATTCTTCGTTTGTTTCAGTTGGGAATCCTATTATTATATCAGTAGTAATATTAATATCAGGTAAAATTTTTCTGATATTAATAATTTTATTAAAGTAAAACTCAAAATTATACTTTCTATTCATTAAATCTAAAATTCTATCATTACCTGACTGAAGAGGTATATGTAGATGTTTACATATTTTTTGGGGATAGATTGCCATTAATTTTATTAAAGAATCAGTAATTTTTGTAATTTCTATAGAAGAAATTCGTAATCTATAATCTCCTTTTACTTCAGTTATAATACGTTCAATAAGAGTTTCTAATGAAAAATTTTCTAAGTCAACTCCATAGCATCCAATATTTATTCCAGTTAATACTATTTCTTTTACGCCATTTTGAACTATTTTTTTAATTTCTTTAATTACATTTTCAGGATTACGACTCTTTATCTTTCCTCTGGTATAAGGTATAATACAATAACTACAAAAATTTTCACAACCATCTTCTATTTTTACAAATGCTCTAGTTTTATCTAAGAATTTATCAATTTCTAAATTTTCATATTCTATAAAATCTTTTACGTCCGCAACTTTTTTTCTAGAAGTTTTTTTATTTTCCAATAAATTTTTAACTTCTTGAAATATAGCAACTCTATTTGAAGTTCCAAAAATTAAATCAACTTCATCTATTTTTTCAATTTCTTCAGTTTTTATTTGTGAATAACATCCCATAACCACAATAACAGCATTAGGATTATTTCTTGCAATTTGCCTGATCATTTTTCTACTCTTCATTTCAGAAGTATTTGTAACAGAGCAAGTATTTATTAAAAAAACATCATTATCTGATTGACAATCATTGAAAACAAAACCATTTTCTAAAAAAAGATTTATTAAAGCTTCACATTCATATTGATTAACTTTACAACCAATAGAGCAATAATTAATATTCATTTTTTTCTCCGTTTTCAAAATAAAAAGACAATATGCTGGTAGCAACGACAGGAGCTGTAATAGTACTTAAAATTCTTTTACCTAGACTTACAAATTTAAAATTACTGTTTTTAAAAGCAATAATTTCTTTTTCATCAATTCCACCCTCAGGACCAATTACCATTAAAATATTTTTCCCTGAAAATTCATCTAAACTTTTTTTGAAAGAATCATATTTATTCTCATTTTCATATGCAACTAAGCAAAGATCAAAAAATACCGACTTTGCAAGAAGCTGAGTAAATGATATGGGTTGGAAAACCTTCGTTATTTCAACTCTATTAGCTAATTCAGAGGCTTCTTTTGCAATAATTTTACATCTATCCATCTTAAAATCTTTATCTTTATCTAGTTTTATGTTTGATCTCTGCATTATAACTGGGTAATATGCATATGCTCCTATTTCAGAAATGGTTTTTACAACTGACTCCATTTTTTCTCTTCTTACTAATCCGTGCGCAATTGTTATTTTTACCTGTAATTCATTATTATTTATAATTTTTTTAATAATCGATACTTTTACAGTATTTTTTTCAATTTTTTCAATTTTACAAAAATATTCATTTGAATTAACAATTATACTAACATTATCATTTTCTTTCATTCGCATAACGTTTTTTATATGATGAAAATCTTGCCCATTTATATAAGCATAAGTTTCAAAAAAATCTTCTTCATTTATAAAATATCTTTGCATAACAACCTCTCTATCTATATTATTATACCTTAAATAATGATTTTTTTCAATCAAAATAAATAAGCTCATTTCTGAGCTTATCAATTAAAATTTGAAAAATTTTTTAAATTTTGCAAAGAAACTATCACTCATTTCATCGGTTTTAGATAGTTTAGAAAATAATTCCTTTTGTTCGTTTGAAAGTTTTGTTGGAGTTTTTATATTTGCAATAACATATTGATTACCTTGTGTTCCAGTTCTTTCACTTTTAATACCTTTACCAGTAATTCTAAACTTCTCACCAGTTTGCGTACCAGCAGGAATTTTTAAGATTACATTACCATGTATAGTAGGAACAGATATTTCTGCCCCCAATGCAGCTTGAGAAAATGTTATTGGTAATTCTAAAAAAATATTTAGTCCTTCTCTAATAAAAAATTCATGTTTTTGAACAGCTACACTAATTAACATATCTCCGTTGGGGCCTCCGTTTGGACCGGCTTCACCGTAGTTTTGATATCTAATGGTTTGCCCATCATCAATACCGGCGGGAATTTTAATTTTAATTTTAGAAGTGTTTTTAACTCTACCGGCTCCATTACATACTTTACATAATCTTTTTATCTTTTTACCAGTTCCATTACATTCGGGACAACTCATTTCAGTTTGAATTTTACCAAAAATTGTGTTTTGAGTCCCTACAACTCTTCCAGTACCTCTACATTTTTGACAAGTTTCAACGTCATTTTTTGATTCAGCGCCAGTACCACTGCAATTACTACAAGTATCTAATTTAGTTATACTAACTTCTTTATCTACACCAAAAGCTGCTTCTTCAAAAGATATTATTAGGTTAACGCGTAAATCTCTACCTCTTTTAGAACTGTTTGAATTGTTTCTTGTTCTATTGCCACCACTAAAAAATGATGAGAAAAGGTCTTCAAATCCTCCAAAGTTACCGAAGCCTTCAAATCCTGCTCCAAATCCACCATTCATTTTAGGTCCTTCATGTCCAAATTGATCATATTGCGATCTTTTTTGAGGATCTTTTAATACTTCATATGCTTCATTTACTTCTTTAAATATCTCAGAAGCTTTTGGATCGCTACTTACATCTGGATGATGTTTTTTTGCTAAGTTTCTATAGGCTTTTTTTATTTCTTCATCAGAAGCATTTTTACTTACACCTAGTATTTCATAATAATCTCTTTTGGCCATAATTTTTAGCCTTTCTATTAATTTTTAGTGTCATCTTCTTCTACAAATTCGCCTTTTACTGCTCCGTCTTCTTCTTCATTATTTTCACTAGCACCATTAGTATTAGCATTTTGTTGCGCTTTTTGGTATGCTTTTGTAGCGATTTCTTGACTTGCTTTGATTAATTCTTCTTTAGCATTTTTAATATCATCTAAATTTGAAGATTTTAAAGCTGTTTCTAAGATAGTTATTTTATTTTCTATATTATTTTTTTCAGAGTCAGTAACTTCGTTTGCTAAATCATTCAAGGCCTTTTTAGTCGCAAAAATTACTTGTTCACTTTCGTTTCTTAAATCCGCTTCATCTTTTCTTGTCTTATCAGCTTCAGCATTTTCTTCAGCTTCTTTAACCATTTTTTTAATCTCGGCTTCAGATAGACCTGAACTATTCTGAATAGTAATTTTTTGACTTTTTCCTGTTCCTAGATCTTTAGCGCTAACATTAACTATACCATTAACATCAATGTCGAAAGAAACTTCAATTTGAGGCACTCCTCTTGGTGCGGGTGGGATATCTCCTAATTGAAACCTTCCCAAAGTTTTATTATTTGCTGCCATTGGTCTTTCACCTTGTAAAACATGTATATCAACAGCTGGTTGATTATCAGCAGCGGTTGAAAATACTTGAGATTTAGAAACTGGAATAGTAGTGTTTCTTTCAATTAATTTTGTAAATACTCCACCTAGTGTTTCTATTCCCAAAGATAACGGAGTGACATCAAGTAAAAGTATATCTTTTACGTCTCCACTTAATACACCAGCTTGAATTGCAGCGCCCATTGCAACAACTTCATCTGGATTAACGCTTTTGTTTGGTTCTTTACCTAACTCTTTTTTTACTATTTCCTGAACAGCTGGAATTCTAGTAGAACCACCAACTAATAGAACTTGATCAATATCTTTAGGAGTCATTTTAGCGTCTTTTAATGCTTGTCTTACTGGGCCAATAGTTTTTTCTACTAAAAATGCAGTTAATTCATCGAATTTAGCTCTAGTTAAAGTAATATTTAAATGAACTGGTCCATTTACCCCTACAGAAATAAACGGTAAACTAACTTCAGTTTTTACAGTTCCACTCAATTCTTTTTTCGCTCTTTCAGCAGCATCTTTTAATCTTTGAAGAGCCATTTTATCTTTTCCTAAATCAATAGCTTCAATTTTTTTAAACTCAGCAATTAAATAATTCATTATTACTTCATCGAAGTCATCTCCACCAAGTTTATTTTCCCCTGCTGTTGATATAACTTCAAAAGTTCCATCATCTAATTGTAAAATCGATACATCGAAAGTACCGCCGCCTAAGTCATATACTAAAACAGTTTGGGCTTTATCAGTTTTGTCAATTCCATATGCAAGAGCAGCAGCCGTAGGTTCATTAATGATTCTTTTAACATCAAGCCCTGCTATACGACCAGCATCTTTAGTAGCTTGTCTTTGTGCATCATTAAAATATGCGGGTACAGTGATTACGGCAGAATTTACCTTTTCCCCTAAATAACTTTCTGCAGTTGCTTTTAAATTTTGTAAAATCATTGCCGAAATTTCTTGTGGTGTATATTTTTTACCATTTACTGTAACATTCTCATTAGTACCCATTAATCTTTTAATAGAAGAAACTGTATTCAAGTTAGTAATAGATTGTCTTTTGGCAATATCTCCAACTTGTATTTCTCCATCTTTAAAAGCTACTACTGATGGAGTAGTTCTACCACCTTCAGCGTTAGCTATAACTTTTGCTTCGCTGCCTTCCATTACAGCTACGCAAGAATTTGTAGTCCCTAAATCAATTCCAATTATTTTACTCATTATTTTTCTCCTTTTTTATTTTATTTACCTTTACTAATGTAGGTCTCAAAACTCTATCTTTATAAGTATAACCTCTTCTTAATTCTGCAATTATAAAATTATCATC
>JAQUUM010000054.1 GCA_028693885.1 Bacilli bacterium | reverse complement strand
TACTCTACAAACTCTATCTCAATATTACCGTTTGTTGTATGAAGTCTAATTATATTAGTTTTTGTTGGATTAAGAACTTGACTAGCCAATACGAAATCTCCTAAATATATTTTACCGTTTGTTACTCTTAGATCCATTTTAAATTCATCAGAATCACCGACTATACTAGCTATTATTTTACCATTTGTTGTAACACTATCTATATCAATAGCTACTACATTTCTAAGATTAATATTACCATTTGTTGTTCTATTATATAACTCTTGATCTATTCTAGAATCTAGCACATTTATACCACCGTTTGTTGTAAACAAAGAAACATCGTTTAATACTACCACATTCTCTATTGTTAATGAACCGTTTGTTGTTTCAAAATTAATTTGATTAATTAAAGATAAATCTTCTGTTTTAATACTTCCATTAGTTGTTTTAACAATTATATTGCCAGAAAAACTAACAGGCACTGTCAACTTAACTAAACTAATTTCAGCAGAAGTCCACTTAAAGATTGTAAAATATTGTCTTTGTATAATGTTTTCTAAAACTAGTTCACCATCTATAAAACTATAATCAAATCTATCCTTTTCAGAATCATAATAATCCAAATGCCAACTATCATCACTTGATAAACTAATTTCAATCCTTCTATTAACAGCTATAATATTAATATTAGTTATTTCACTTTCATCACTATGTTGCACTAATGTATATGAATCATCATCATTAAAATATTCTGGTATACTTTGAACCTCTCCACCAAAAGCAAATATTCCAATCAAAGTCATACTAACACCTATTAACATAGCAACTGCTAAAACTTTTAAAATTTTATTAAGCATTTGTTTTTACCTCCACTTTTTTCTTAATTACTTTACTAAATAATTTAGTTATTTTATTAAATAAAAATACTGACAAATTATAAACCCATATAACCAGTGCCCCCAATAAACTAAGAGCAAAAATAAAAATACCTATTACTATGAATCCATCTCCAAGTCCTAAAGTACCACTAAACAATTCTATAATCAAAGGCACTGTAGCAACCAAAGCTACTATCATAGATGAAAATATTCCTATTACCATTCCAATAAACCCAATAAACAAACCTATTACTATTGCAGTAAATGCAATCGCTAGAATTATTAAAACCGGCGAAGTACAAACGGCAACAATAGCCACAAAGCTTTTCCATGAACCTTTTATATTTTTAGAATTTTCTCTATTATCAACAATGTCAGTTGTTATTTTAGCAACTATTTTATTTATCTCACCAAAACCACTAACAATTTCTTCTTCAGTTTTACCAGAATCAATTCCTTCTAAAATTAATTCTTCATAATACGAAACAGCTTCAGCAATTTCACTATCAGAAAACTTACCTTTAAGTGCTTCTTTTAATTTCAAAACAAATTCATTTTTATTCATTGTTAACTCCTTTTTCATTACTTAAAATAAAATCATAAACCTTTTTAATATCTTCCCATTCTTTTTTAAAACTATCCAATGTTTCTCTTCCGCTACTTGTTATACTATAATATTTTCTAAGTCTTCCATTATACTCTTCTTGATAAGTACTTATACTACCATTTGTTTCTAGTCTTCTTAGAATAGGATATAAAGTAGATTCGCTTATTTCAATAATTTGTGATAACTCTTGAACTATTTTATAGCCATAAGAGTCTTCTTTTTTTAAAAACCCTAAAACAAATATTTCTAATATACCTTTCTTCATTTGTGTTTTCATAAATACCACCCTTTACACAATATTATACATTGCATAGTATAGTTTGCCAATAAAAAAAGAAAAATGCTTTAAACATTTTTCTTTAGATTAAATTATAAGTTTTTTATGATTTCAGCTACCATTGAAGAAGCTGTACCTTTTCCACCCATATCAGGAGTAGCAGTTTCTTTATTATTTAAAGCAATAACAATTGCTTTTTTTATTTTACTACTAGCTTCATTTTCACCAATATGATCTAACATCATTGTTGCTGATAATAATAAAGCAATTGGGTTAGCTCTGTCTTGACCTACCATTTTAGGAGCCGATCCATGAACCGCTTCAAATATTGCAATATCTTTTCCCATATTAGCACCAGGTGCTACACCTAATCCACCAACTAATCCTGCCATTAAATCAGATACAATATCACCATATAAATTTGGTGCTACTAGCATATCATATTCTTCAGGTTTTTTTACTAACTGCATACACATATTATCAACAATTCTATCATCGCCAATTATACTAGGATAGTTTTCTTTCATTTCATTAAAAATCTTTAAGAACAATCCATCAGTCTTTTTTAAAATATTTGACTTGTGTACACAAGTTACTCTTTTTCTATTATTTTTTAAAGCATATTCAAATGCAAATTTAATAATGTTTCTTGTAGCTTTTTCGGTAATTAATTTTGTAGCTTTTGCTCCACCATCAAACTCTTCTTCTAAACCTATATATAAATCCTCTGTATTTTCCCTTATCATGATAATATCAACATCATCATATCTACTTAAACCAGGAATTAATGTTTTCGCTGGTCTTACATTAGCATATAAATCAAATTTTAATCTTAACTCTACATTTACAGATCTAAACCCCTCTCCAATTGGAGTGGTTACAGGACCTTTCAATGCAACTTTATATTTATTAATTGCAACAGCGACATCATCTGGGATTAAAACTCCCATTTTATCATATGCAAGTTGTCCGATTAAAAACTCATGCCAATTTACTTTGACACCAGCAGCTTCTATTATTTTAATACAAGCATCTGTAATCTCAGGACCAATCCCGTCCCCTTTAAATAAAACTATATCATGAATCATTTTTCTTCACCTATCTTTCTAAATTTTCCAACATATTGTGCTGCTGGTCTAATAATTCTACTACAATAAAGTTTGTTTTCAATATTATGTGCAACCCAACCCACCATTCTACTTGTTGCAAACAGCGGAGTGTATAATTCTTCTGGAATACCTAGCAACTTATAAGTTAAACCACTATAGAAGTCAACATTAGCACAAACATTAAATGTTTCACCTTTTCTTTTTTTCAATTCTCTAATTGCTATTTTTTCAAAGCGATAATAGAAATCAAAACTCTTACCTTCTTTTTTAGAAATAGCTAATTCTTTACATCTATCTCTTAAAATTTCTGCTCTTGGATCACTCTTTGTATATACTGCGTGTCCTAAACCATATATTAAACCTTTTTTATCATAGAATGTTTTATCTAGCATAGCATTAACTACACGGTTAATTTCCTCATCAGTACCATTAATTCCTATTTCTTTAATCACTGCGTGAAACATATCATCTACTTCTTTACTAGCTCCACCATGAAGCGGTCCTTTTAAAGACCCCAATGCAGCTGCAACAGCTGAATAAAAATCAGTAGCTGTAGAACTTACAACGATATTAGCAAAAGTTGAGTTATTAGCTCCACCATGATCTGCGTGAATCATCAATAATAAATCTAGTGTTTGAGCTTCTTCTTTAGTAAACTTTCCATCCATTCTTAACATATGTAAGAAGTTTTCTGCTATAGAATAATTTTTGTTTGGCATATGAACTACTAAACTTTTTTGATCAATTAGATGCGATTTAGAATAATAAGTATAAACTGCTAAAGCTGGCATCTTAGCAACTAATGAAACACCTTTTTCTAAAACTACCTTAGGATCAGTTGAGTCTGGATCTTTATCATATACATAAAGCGAAAGAACATTTCTTTGTAATTGATTCATTAAATTTTTACTTGGATATTCTAATATAACCCTAGTGTTAAAATTTCTTGGTAAATTATATAAATCTGCTAGAGCTTTTTTAAACATATTTAATTCTTCATCAGTTGGTAATTCACCAAACAAAATCAAATAACAAACTCTTTCATATCCATATCTTTCATATCTTTGATTAGCAAGTTCAACTAAATCATAACCTCTATAATACAAATGACCAAAATCATCTTCTTTTTTACCATCAACAATATTATAACCGTGAACTTCACATATCTTAGTAAGCCCTACTAAAACACCAGTTCCGTTAGAATTACGCAATCCTCTTTTAACATTATGTTCATCATATAATTTTCCATCAATATAATTTCTTTCTACTGACTCTAAATACTTGCTATTTAAAAACTTTTCCATTGTTTTCCTCTTATCTTTTGTTTAAATTTTTTATAAATTTAAGCATTCCACCTTCTTTGATAATAGCAATTTCATTTGCATCTAAATTATGCATTACTTCAATATTGATGTTTTTGCTAACATTTTTAATTATTAAGTTTTTATTTTCTAGAATATCTTTTGTATTAATTTCTAAAATATCTTTTTGAGATATTTTATCATAATCTTTTTCATTAACAAATACTAATGGTAAGATTCCAAAGTTAATTAAATTTTTTCTATGAATTCTTGCAAAGCTTTTTGCAATTACTGCCTTTACTCCTAAATATTTTGGAGCAATAGCGGCATGTTCTCTACTTGATCCTTGACCATAGTTTTGTCCTGCTACTACGATACTACCCTTTAACTCCATAGCTCTTTTTTTGAAATTAAGATCTTTTGTGTTAAAAACAAATTCAGAAATTTTATCAATGTTAGAACGATAAGGCAAGACCTTACTTCCAGCAGGCATAATATCATCAGTTGTAATATTGTCTTCTAACTTTAAAATAACTTCATTTTTTATAATATCATCTAACGCTTCAGCATCAAACAAAGGTTTAATATTAGGTCCTCTAACCACTGCATCTTTAAAAGTGGGCGCGATAATCATCGCATCATCAATCAAGAATTCTTTAGGCATTGGCATTTCATTAAAATTAGGGTCATTACTAATAACACCACTAATAGCCGATGATATAGCAGTCTCAGGACTTACTAAATATACTTTAGCCGAAAGTGTACCACTTCTTCCATAAAAATTTCTATTAAAAGTTCTTAAAGAAACCGCATCAGTTGCAGGAGACATTCCCATGCCAATACAAGCTCCGCAAGCAGATTCTAAAATTCTAGCTCCAGCTTTTATAAATATCTCTAATATTCCGTCTTTTGTAATCATCTCTAGAACTTGTTTAGAACCAGGTACAATCCCTAAACTTACATCTTTATGGACTTTTTTATCTTTAATAATACATGCTGCTTTCATCAAATCATAATAAGAAGAATTAGTACAACTTCCTATTAATACTTGATCAACCTTTATATCTTTTAAATCTTCTACTCTAGCAATACTATCAGGACTATGAGGCTTTGCTGCTAGTGGTTTTAACTCTGCTAAGTCAATAATATATTTCTCATCATAAACACAATCTTTATCCGCTTCTAATGCTTCAAAATCTTTTTCACGTTTTTGCATTTTTAAAAATTCATATGTAATTTCATCACTTGGAAAAATTGAAGTTGTAGCTCCTAATTCTGCACCCATATTGGTTATTGTGGCACGTTCTGGAACACTCAAACTCTTGATCCCATCACCACTATATTCAACAACTTTATTAACGCCGCCTTTAACAGTCAAAATTCTTAAAACTTCAAGAATAATATCTTTAGCGCTAACTCCTTTTTTTAATCTATTCTTTAATTCAATATTAACTACTTTAGGCATCACCAAACTAAAACCTTGTCCCGCCATAGCTAATGCAACATCAAGCCCACCGGCTCCTATTGCAAGCATTCCCATACCTCCACTTGTTGGAGTATGTGAATCAGAACCTAATAAAGTCTTGCCTGGCTTTGAAAATCTTTCTAAGTGCACCTGATGACAAATCCCATTTCCAGCTTTAGAAAAATAAATACCAAATTTATCCGCTACTGTCTGTAAGTACTTGTGATCATCTGCATTTTCAAAACCACTTTGTAAAGTGTTGTGATCAACATAACTAACTGACAACTCAGTTTTAACTTTAGTAATTCCTAATTGCTCTAACTCTAAATATGCCATCGTTCCGGTTGCATCTTGAGTTAGGGTTTGATCAATCTTAATAGAGATATTTTCTCCTTTAATCATTTGACCCGAAAGCAAGTGTTTGCTTATTATTTTTTCTGTAAGTGTATGTCCCATAAATACACCTCCTTTATATTCGATTTTAATTTATATCATTATACTATAAACGCTGTTATAAGTCAAAATATATTTTGAGTAAAAAAAACAACTTAAATTAATAAGTTGCTTAACTATCTTTTCTAAACCATAAGGTTGATGTACCATTTTCGTAAGAAAAATTCTCTATAATTATTTGACCATCTTCATATCTTTGTTCAAACTCAGGAGTTTGATCATTCCAAAAAATAATTTTTCTATCTTCGATTCTATATTCATATATATCGTGAGTTCCTTGATATTGGCCACCTTCCATATAAGAAGTAACTGCCGTAATCTCTGCTTCACCTTGAGCACTTAAAACAATAGTATATTCTTGAAAATCGCTTAAATAATATTGACCCGCTGCATCGTACAAACTATAAGTTCCTGCATATGCTGCATACTTATTAGTACAACCTATTAACCCAAATAATCCAAAAATTAAAAACAAAACAAAAAACTTTTTCACATTCCACCTCCAACATATGCAAATATTATAACATAACTTATATAAATATATCTTAATTTTTAAACTTTATTTTTTCTAAGAACTTAACTAACATATAAACCCAAGATTTTCCTTTAGGCATTTCTACCATAATGTGTCGACTTCTGTAATTAAATCTAATATTCTTATCAATCGAATTAGCTATTATAAACATAAGTGATCCATCAATTTTATCACTTATATTTGGAGAAAAACTAAATGAGACTTTATCTTTTCTTTCTTCAAAATTTTTTATCTCATATCTTTTTAATAAACTTTGAAGATATTCCTCTTCAATATATAATTTAATCGTTTCTGTAATTTCACCAAACCTATCTGTTAGTAAATTAATTAAATTGTTTTTTTCTTCTAAAGAATTAATTGAATTAATTGCTTTATGAATAAATATCTTTACATCATCATCACTTACATAATTCTTATCAACATGTTTTGAAATATTAATATTATAAGTTTTAATTTCTTCTTTTTCTATCTCTTCATGTTTAGCCTCTTTAATAGCTTCGTTTAAAATCTTCATATAAAGATCCATTCCTACACTATCAATATATCCTGATTGTTCCTGGCCTAAAACATCACCTGCTCCTCTTATTGCTAGATCACGACTTGCAATATTAAAACCACTTCCTAAACTAGTAAACTCCTTAATCGCCATTAATCTTTGCGTTGCTTCACTTGTTAATACTTTTCCTGTTTCATACATTAAATAAGCATAAGCAATTTTATCAGTTCTACCTACTCTACCTCTAATTTGATAAAGTTGAGCAAGTCCTAAGTTATCTACATTTTCAATAATTAAAGTATTAGCATTTGAAATATCAATTCCTGTTTCAATGATTGTTGTACAAAGTAAAACATCATATTCTTTATCAATAAAACTCTGAACCACATCTTCAATTGCTTCTTTTGAAAGTTGTCCATGAACTATTCCTATTCTTGCTTCTTTTACAAGTTTATTGATATAATTCTTAGTTCTATCTAGGCTAGCAATTCTATTACATAAATAAAATATTTGACCATTTCTTGATAACTCTCTATAGATTGCTTCTTTAACTACTACATCGTTTTTAGGTAAAACAT
>JAQUUM010000053.1 GCA_028693885.1 Bacilli bacterium | reverse complement strand
CTCAGCAATGTGTTTAGCCCTTAAAGGGTCTCCTGGCATCAAAACTGTCTTACTTGATAAGTCTTTATTAGTTATTTCAAGATGAGGTGTGGGGATCATTTCTAGACTCCTTTTTTTAACTCTTCAATTATCGCAACTCCATTACTAGTCCCTATTCTATTAGCTCCCGCTTTAATAAAAGACAAGAAATCCGAAGAATTTCTTATTCCTCCGCTAGCTTTTACGCTCATTTCACTATTTATATTGTCACGCATTAATTTTACATCTTCAATAGTAGCACCAGAAGTCCCAAAACCAGTTGAAGTTTTTACAAATAAAGCTCCTGCTAAAGTTGCAGCATTACATACTAAAATTTTTTCTTCTTCGTTTAAATAACAAGTCTCAAAGATAACTTTAACAGTATTCCCCCTAGCTGCATCAACAACAGTCCTGATCTCATTATGCAAATATTCAAAATCTTTTTCTTTAGCTTTACCTATATTAATAACCATATCGATTTCATTTGCACCTAATTTTATAGCATCTATTGTCGCATTTTCCTTTGTTAAGATTGTATCTGCTCCTAACGGGAACCCTATAACAGTACAAATTAAAATGTCTGTGCCTAAAAGTACTTCTTTAGCGATTTCAATAAAACAAGGATTAACACAAACGCTCATAAAATTATATTTTTTTGCTTCTTCACATAATTTTATCACATCATTTTTTGTAGCATTTGCTTTTAAAAGTGTATGATCTATGTATTTTGCATAATTCATATTATACCTACTATTCTTGAATTCTGTCAACAATATCACATAATCTAATTTTTTTGAATTGATCAATATTGAACATATACTTTTTAATTTTTTTCATGTTTTTGCTAGCTTTAATAGCAGCTTTTTTCTTCATAATATATAAATCTGGTAGATGAGCTTCAACTTTATCAATATATTTAGAAAAATTTCTAAAAAAATCTTCGCTTTTTATAATATATGGGATACTACTTTCTTCCATAATATAAATATAATCCACATACGGAGGAAACAAAACTGCTTCTCCTACTTTCCAAATACAACTCATACTAGCTTCATTTGTATTAACATCTACAATTGGGTTTACTAAATTTACTTCAACTTGATCTTTGTAATAATCTTGTAAATTGGCAACTGACCTTTGGTATTTACATACAATACTTAATTTATCAAAATCGTACGTATATTTCCCTTGATATCCAAATTGTCTAATTGAAGCACTTCTAATTCTTTCAAACAATACCAACAAATGTGTAATATTAAAAGGAGCAACATCATCATAGGTTTCATGATAAACCGCTAATTGAAAATTATTACATAGTTTTTGAGCTACACCAAGAACCTCTTGTGCTAAAAATCTAGGTATCAAAACAGGCATTTCAAGAGAAAAATTTAAATTAGCATATTTTGGACTCAATCTGTAAATTTGATTAACTCTAGATTTCTTAGTTATCATAAAACGATATGAAAATTTAAATTCTTCATCAGCATACTTTATACTAAAAGCATCCTCTTCTTCATAAAACCTGTAATTAGGATTGTTAGAAAAAAAATCTATTATTTTTTCAATATCTATTTTATCTAGATTACTTTCTCTAAAAAAATGAAGTACTATAGGCATTATTTTCCCTCCAAACTCTCTACTACTTTATTGCATCTCTCACAAAGCCCTTTTTCATTTACATCATCAACCACTTGCCAACAGCGGTCACAAATTATACCTTCTCTTGCAGTAACTAAGATAATACCACTGTCATACTCTTCACCATTAATTTTTTCATTAGTTAAAACAAACTCTGAAACTATAAAGACACTTTTTAAATTTACTTTTATTGAGTTAAACAAATCTAATGTAGCCTTACTAGGTTTCATTATGATTTTAGCACTCATCGATTTACCTATAATTTTATTATTTCGAGCATTTTCAAGAGCTTTTAAAATATCATCTCTAACTCTCATAAAGTCTGAATATTTTTTAACTAAATCTTTTTGATTATTGTATTCATTTATGTCAGGCATATTTAATAAGTATGAACTTTCAATATTAACATTGTTCATATAAGATAATACTTCTTCAGTAGTATGTGGAATAATAGGTGTCAATAGTTTTATCAAATTATCTAATGTTTTATAAAGAACTGTCTGAATACTTCTTCTTTCGAAATTATCAAATTTTTCAATATATAATATGTCCTTCGCAAAGTCTAGATAAAAAGCTGACAATTCATTAGATACAAATGAAGAAATCAATCTAAATACTTCATTAAATTCATATCGGTCGTAAGCTAAAATAACTTTTTCAACTACTATGTTTAGTTTGCACATCATAAATTGATCAATTTCAGGCATCTTATAATAATCAATCTTATCAACTAAATCATTATAGTCAAACAAATTACCTAATAAAAATCTAAATGTATTTCTAATTTTTCTATAAGCTTCTGCTGTTTGTTGAATTAATTCTTTTGAAATTCTTACATCCGATGTGTACTCAACACTTGAAGCCCAAAGTCTTAATATATCAGCTCCAAATTGATTACAAATCAACTCAGGGCTAACAGAATTACCTAAAGATTTACTCATTTTTCTTCCTTGCCCATCCAATACAAAGCCATGTGTAATTGTTGCTTTATATGGGGCAATCCCATTTAAGGCCACACTAACAATTAAACTTGAATTAAACCACCCTCTATATTGATCAGAACCTTCGATATACAAATCAGCAGGATAACCAATATTTTGTTCTACTAATACAGACTGACTACTAGATCCTGAATCAAACCATACATCCATTGTATCAGTTTCTTTTGTAAAAATGCCGTTAGGACTGTGAGGATTGCTATAACCTTTTGGCAATAAATCTTTAGCCTCTTTTTCATACCAAATAGATGATCCTTCTTTTTTAAATATCTCACTAACGTGATTAATAATCTCTTTATCTAAAATAGGTGTGTTATCCTCTGCATAGAAAACCGGAATAGGAACCCCCCAAACTCTTTGACGAGAAATACACCATTCTTTTCGGTCTTTTATCATATTACTAATACGTAGTTCGCCCCACTTTGGAAGCCATTCAACATTCTTAATTGATTCAAGAAGTGTTTCTTTTAAACTTTCTATAGAAGCAAACCATTGATCAGTCGCTCTAAATATAACTGGTTTTCTAGTACGCCAATCATGAGGATAACTATGTGTTATCGTCTCAGTGAATAGTAGTGAATTACAGTCCTTTAAATCTTCAATAACTTTTTGATTAGCTACTTCGTAGAACATCCCCTCGTATCCTAAAGACTCTTCAGTCATATAACCTTTTGAATCAACAGGACACAAAACTTCTAAATTATATGTTTTGCCAACTACAAAATCATCTTCTCCATGCCCTGGAGCAGTATGAACAAGGCCGGTCCCACTTTCTTTTGTAACATGTTCACCTAAAATGACAATTCCGACTCTTTTATTTAATGAGTGTTTATATGTTATATATTCTAAGTCAGACCCGCAAACTTTTTTAATTATTTCATATTTTCTAATTCCAATTTTATTTGTTGCACTTTCAAGTAAATCACATCCTATAACTAAGATTCTACCACTATCAGTTTTAATAACTGCATATTCAAATTTAGGATGTACTGATATTGCTAAATTAGCAGGAATTGTCCATGGAGTTGTTGTCCAAATCAATAGTTCAGAATTACTAGGCAAAACACTTTTTGGATCGACAACTTTAAAAGCTACGTAGATTGAATTTGAATTTTTATCATAATACTCAATCTCAGCCTCAGCTAAAGCAGACTCACTAGATGGAGACCAATATACTGGTTTTAATCCCTTAAAAATCAGATTTTTTTCAACCATTTTTGCAAAAACTTTTATTTGCATAGCTTCATAATTTTTATCTAAAGTAACATAAGGATTATCCCATCTACCTAAAATCCCCAATCTTTTAAATTGAATCTTTTGAGTTTCTACTTGTTTTAAAGCATATTCTTCACATAATTTTCTAAACTCAACTATACTCAATTCTTTTCTATTTATTTTAGAATTTTTAGTTAATGCTGTTTCTATTGGAAGTCCATGAGTATCCCACCCTGGTATATATGGAGTAAAAAAGCCTTTCATTGTTTTGTATCTAACAATAAAATCTTTTAAGATTTTATTCAAAGCATGGCCTTCATGAATACTACCATTTGCATAAGGCGGTCCATCATGCAAAACAAAAGGAACATTTCCTTCATTTTTATCTAAAACTTTTTTATAAAGATTAATGTCTTCCCACTTTTTCTCTATTTCTGGTTCCTTATTTGGAAGATTAGCCTTCATATTAAAATCTGTTTTCATCATTAGCAAAGTATCTTTATAATCCATTTTTAACTCCTCAAAATATCTGAAATAACATAGTTGATGCACTTAGTACAGCGCCATATATAGCAAACGCTATATACAAACCTAAATCAATAACATAAATAAATATTTTCCCTTTAAAAAAATCTAGATAGAAACTACCTAAATTTACTAAAGATTTCAAAAATTTGACATCAGAAATTTTAGGAAACCAAAACGATAAAAACGTAATAAATAAAATTCCTGAATAAATATATAATAATATATTAATAACGTAATATATCCAAAACAACATTATTTTGAATCCTTAACGTATTGTCTCAAAGATCCATCTTCAAACTCTTCTTTTTTTGCAAAAAGATATATTTTTTCATCCATTTTAATATAATCACCTTCGTGAGCAAAAACTACACCCGTTAAAAAAGCTAAAACTTCATTTGCTCTTCTTTTTTCAACTTTTTCTAAACCAACTAATGCAGGAAACCCAGCCAATATGCTTTTTGCAATTTTGAACAATTCTGTATCAGAAGAATCTTGAATAAAGAAATAATTCATCTTTTCATATGAAGTCATTATTCCTCTACTTCTAGTATTTTTATACTC
The DNA here is from genome assembly GCA_028693885.1 of Bacilli bacterium. Lineage (GTDB taxonomy): Bacteria > Bacillota_I > Bacilli_A > ML615J-28 > CAG-698 > JAQUUM01. The sequence continues at coordinate 2,725 of JAQUUM010000053.1, read as the reverse complement.
GTTAAATTTCATTTTTTTAGTTTTTTTAAATAGTTTCATTTTATTCTCCTATTTTAAAAATATTCTGCCCAACCTTATATGAGTAGCACCATGATCTAATGCAATTTTATAATCATTCGACATTCCCATTGATAAGAAGTGGCATGGTGCATATTCTAAATTCATTTCTTCAATTTCTTCTTTGGTTTGCTTCATTTGTTCGAAAGAATTTGCTATAACATTATTATCGTAAGTCATTTGTGCAATGCACATTAATCCAACTACTTTAATATTAGGATATTTTGCCAAGGATTTAACAAAGCTTTTTACTTTATTAAGCGGAATTCCAGATTTATTGGGTTCTTCTGAGATATTAACTTGTATGAAACAATCTAATGGTTGTGTCAACCTTTTATCAAGTTCAATCGCTAATGAAATTCTATCCAAAGAATGAAGACATGTTATTTTATTTACAATTTCTTTTATTTTTCTAGATTGTAAAACTCCAAAAAAATGCCAATCTACATTCAAATCTTTTAAAGCTTCATATTTTTCTAAAAACATATCAGTTCTATTTTCTCCGAAATCTTTAATGCCACAAGATACTAACTCTTTTGTTTCATCAATTGTCATATACTTTGTAGCTGCAATGATTTTAATATTTTGATATTCCTTTAAAGATTCTAAAACTTTACTCACATTTTCTTTGATTGTCATACTCTTAATACTCTCTTTCTTGTCCACAAAACATCAGAATTATCTATTACTTATTATACAACTTTTCTTGGCTAATTGCAACAACAAAAAAATAGCGTTTTTAATATAATAAAATTTAACTAGTGTTTTAGTTGACATTTATATCATTATATTATACAATAAGAAATGGTTAAAATTAATTTGGTTATAAAAAAATAATATATATTAAGGGGTGAAAATTATGACAAGTCAAACAAAAAATCCAAATGTTAATGCTTGGATTGAAGACATGATCGCATTAACAAAACCAGACAAAGTAGTTTGGATTACTGGTGAAAAAGCTCAACTTGATTCTTTGCGCAACGAAGCACTTTCTACAGGTGAGTTAATTCATTTAAACCAAGAAGAGTTACCAGGTTGTGTTTACCACAGAACTGCAGTTAATGATGTTGCAAGAGTTGAAGATAGAACATTTATTTGTTCTAGAAGCAAAGATGATGCTGGACCTACTAACAATTGGTGCGACCCAAAAGAAATGTATGCTAAATTAACTCCAATGTATGATGGAGCTTACAAAGGAAGAACTATGTATGTTATTCCTTATTCAATGGGACCGGTTGGATCTCCACTTTCTAAAATAGGTGTTGAATTAACTGATTCAATTTATGTAGTTTTAAATATGGTTATAATGACTAGAGTTGGAACAGAAGTTTGGGAAGCATTCGGAGATACTTCAAATGACTTCGTTCGCTGCTTACATGCTAAATTAAACATTGATAAAGAAAATAGATATATTGTCCATTTCCCAGAAGATAATACAATTTGGTCTATTAACTCAGGTTACGGAGGCAATGTATTATTAGGTAAAAAATGTTTTGCTTTAAGAATTGCTTCATACCAAGGTAAAAACGAAGACTGGATGGCTGAACATATGCTTATCCTTGGCGTTGAAAAACCTAATGGTGAAGTAAAATATATTAGCGCTGCTTTCCCTTCTGCATGTGGAAAGACTAACTTAGCTATGTTAATTCCTCCAAAAACTTATACTGAAAAAGGTTATAAAGTTTGGACTGTTGGTGATGATATTGCATGGTTAAGACAAAATAAAAAAGATGGAAAACTTTATGCAATTAACCCTGAGTTTGGTTTCTTCGGTGTTGCTCCTGGAACTAATGCAAAATCTAACCTTAATGCATTACAATCTTGTAAAAAAGATACAATCTTCACTAATGTGGCTTTAAATAATGATAACGAAACAGTTTGGTGGGAAGGCCTAGATAAAAACCCTCCAGTGAATGCAACTGAGTGGACTGGGATAAAAGTTAATGGCCCTGAATGGATTGCCTCTGGAAAAGTTTTGGCTAATCCTAACTCAAGATTTACTGCTCCTGCATTAAACTGCCCATGCATTTCTAAAGAGTTTGACAATCCTCAAGGTGTTCCAATTTCTGCAATTGTATTCGGTGGAAGACGCGCAAAAACTGCTCCACTTGTTTACCAAGCCTTTAATTGGCAACACGGTACATTCGTTGGTTCAACAATGGCTTCTGAAACTACTGCTGCTGCAGCTGGAGCTGTAGGTGTTGTAAGACGCGATCCAATGGCTATGCTTCCATTCTGCGGATACCATATGGGTGATTATTTCAAACATTGGTTAAAGATTGGTAAAGAATTAGGTGCGAATGCTCCTAAAATATTCCATGTTAACTGGTTTAAACTTGATGACAACGGACATTTCATGTGGCCTGGATTTGGAGATAACATGAGAGTGCTTGATTGGATCTTACAAAGATGCGAAGATGCAGTTGATGCAGTTGAATGTCCAATAGGATACCTTCCAAAACCTGAAGATATCAATTTAGATGGACTTGAAGAAATGACTATTGATTCAATAAAAGATTTATTAAATATTGACAAAGCATTATGGACTCAAGAAGTTGTTAATATTAAAGAATTCTATGCTAAGTTTGGCAATAGGTTACCTAACGAATTAAACGTAGAATTATCTGCTTTAGAAAAAAGACTTCAAAAATAATATGTAATAAAAAAA
>JAQUUM010000052.1 GCA_028693885.1 Bacilli bacterium | reverse complement strand
TCTGTTTGATTTGGATCAATAATCGATACAGTGATTTTCAACCTACTAACCTCTGCATTGATAACATCAACATATAAATATGCGATACCTGCAGATTTTGGTTCGATTATACCATTTTGATTAACTTCAAAAATACTAGGGTTACTAGAACTATATGCCACCTCAGGTGCCACTGATAATCCAGATACCTGCGGATTAATAACATACACATCACCTAAAGTTACTTCAATATCCCTATCATCAACACTAACAGTAACTGTCTCACCACTTGGTGTACAACCAGCTACTAGGACTAGACCAATCGCTAAAATAAACAAGGTTAAAATTTTCCTCATTTTTCTTTCTTGTATAATTCCCCTAATTATACAATCTCCTTTCTTAATTCTTTTTCTTTTTTAATATTTGCTTGGGAAAGCAAATCTATTAAGCCTGAGACTTAAGTACAGAGAAGGCACTTTTTTAAAAATTTGAGTACGTTCTAATTCTTGTGATTGAAAGCGTTATCCCCTCATTGTAATATTACCACATTTTGAATTGTTTTTGAAGGTTTAATCCTGATCGCTTTAAGTTTTAATTAAGTTTAAAAAAGAAAAAAGAACACAGGATTTTCCCTGTGTTCTTAAGATAGTTTTATTTTACTGCAGCTTTTACCATGAAAAGAAAATCATCAGGTATTAAACTTGCTCCACCAATTAGTGCTCCATCAATATGTTCTTGAGCCATCAACTCTTTAATGTTAGCAGGTTTTACAGAACCTCCATATTGAATTCTAAGTTTATCTGCAACTTCTTTTGAATAAAGACTAGCCACTGTTTGTCTAATAAAACCACACGTTTCATTAGCCATTTCTGCTGTAGCAGTTTTACCAGTTCCTATCGCCCAAATCGGTTCATAAGCGATTACTAAGTTAGCAACGTCTTCGCTACTTAAACCAGCTAAATCAAGTTTTAATTGATTTCCAATAACTGTTTCAGTTTTACCACTTTCTCTTTGACTTAACTCTTCACCTACACAAAGAATAGGTTTTAAATCTTTTGCAAAAGCAGTATGTAATTTTTTATTAATAGCCTCATCAGTCTCATTAAACATTGCACGTCTTTCACTATGACCGATGATAACATATTCAACATTAACACAAGTAAGCATATCCGCTGACACTTCACCAGTAAATGCTCCATTATCTGCATAATGCATGTTTTGAGCTCCGATTCTTAAATTTTCTCCTTGCCTTTTTGCTAAGCATCTCAAAACTGTAAATGGTGCACAAATAACACTATCAACTTCTTTAATTGATGGTACTTTTTCATTTACTGCATAAATGAATTGTAAAGCCTCATCTCTTGTTTTAAACATTTTCCAATTTCCAGCAATAATAGGTTTTCTCATTTTCTATAAACTCCTTATTTTAAATTAGCAATTACTACAACCGCAGCAACATTTATCATCAATTATCGCTACACCTGGTAATTCTTTACCTTCTAAATATTCTAAACTTGCTCCACCACCAGTTGAAATGTGAGTGAATTTTTCCTCATACCCTAATTGAATTGCAGCCGCCGCACTATCGCCACCGCCAATTATTGTAGTTGCTCCTTCTAAAGCAGCAATCATTTTACAAATTTCTTTAGTTCCATAAGAGAACTTTTCCATTTCAAATACGCCAGCTGGTCCATTCCAAACAACTGTCTTTGCACCTTTAATTACATTTGAAAACAACTCAATAGTTTTAGGCCCAATATCTAATCCCATAAAATCACTTGGTATCAAATGACTTTCAACAACCATAGATTCAGATGTTTCATTAAATTCCTTAGCTACATGCGTATCAATTGGTAAAACAATTTTACCTTTTGATTTATCTAATAAGCCCTTAGCAAAATCAACAAAATCATCTTCACATTTAGATGTACCAACATTATAACCTAAAGCTTTATAAAATGTATAAGCCATCGCTCCACAAATAAAAATTTTATCTGCTATATTAATTAAATTTTCAATAACTGAAATTTTATCACTAACTTTTGCTCCACCTAATATCGCAATAAAAGGTCTTTCAGGACTATCAACAGCACCACCGATAAACTTAATTTCTTTTTCCATTAAGAAACCAGCTACACTATCTTCAACATTACTCGCAATACCAACATTAGACGCATGTGCTCTATGAGCAGTACCAAAAGCATCATTAACAAATACATCACCTAAAGAAGCCCAATATTTTCCAAGTTCTGAATCATTCTTAGATTCTTTCTTACCAGGAACATCTTCAAACCTTGTATTTTCTAACATAATTATATCTTTAGCCTTCATTGCTTTAACAGCATCTTCAACAGCCTTGCCTCTTGTTGCAGCAATAAATTTAACTTCTTTGTTTAATAACTCAGCTAATTTTTTTGCAACAGGCGCTAAGCTTGCACTTGCTTTATCAGCTTCTTCTTTTACTCTACCTAAATGTGAAAACAAAACAACTTTTGCATTATTGTCTAATGCATATTTGATTGTAGGCAAAGCTTGCACTATACGGTTATCACTAGTGATAACACCATCTTTCATAGGAACGTTAAAGTCCACTCTCATTAGAACAACCTTATTGTTTACATTAACATCACGAATAGTTTTTTTCATTTAAAAATCCTCCTTCTATCTCGTTTAATTTTTGCAACCTAAAATATTATATCACAACTTTTAAAAATTGTATATCTAAAATATATTGATTTTTATTTTTTTCATATTAAAAGCCTTGCTCAAATTCAAGCAAGGCTAATATTTTAACTAACTAATTAGTTGTTTTTAATTCTTAATTCAGTATCAACATCAAAGAAATGACATTTATCCATATTGAAAGCTAAAGATACATCATCATTCATATGAATATCTACTCTAGCAGAAACTTTAGCAACAATACTTTGACCATTCATTAATGCATAAATCAATGTTTCAGCTCCAAGTAATTCAGATACATCAACCTTTAAATCAACTTTAGCTGATTTGAATCTTTCTAAATCTTCTGCTTGATCATGAATATCTTCTGGTCTAATACCAAGAATAATTGGTTTTTCTAAATATTTTTGATCTTGTAACATCTTAAATGTTTTAGCAGGAACTTTTAATCTTGAAACGCCTAATTTGTGATCTCCACACTCAAACACTCCATCTTCACCAACTTTACCTTCGATAAAGTTCATTGGAGGAGTTCCGATAAATCCACCAACAAATATATTAGTTGGATTATCATAGATTTCTTTTGGAGCTCCAATTTGTTGTACTAATCCATCTTTCATAACAACAATTCTTGATGCCATTGTCATGGCTTCAATTTGGTCATGTGTTACGTAGATTGTAGTAATTCCTAATTTTTCAGTAATCTTAATAATTTCTGATCTCATTTGTACACGCAATTTAGCATCTAAGTTTGATAATGGTTCATCCATTAAGAATACTTTTGCATCACGAACAATTGCTCTACCTAAGGCAACACGTTGACGTTGTCCACCTGACAAAGCTTTAGGACGACGATTTAAATATGGTTTTAACTCTAAAATTTCAGCAGCGTTATTTACACGTCTTTCAATTTCATCTCTTGAAAACTTTCTAAGTTTCAATCCAAACGCCATATTATCATATACTGTCATATGAGGATAAAGTGCGTAACTTTGGAAAACCATCGCTATATTACGATCTTTTGGAGCCACATCATTCATTACTTCGTTATCAATTCTTAATTCACCTGAAGTAATTTCTTCAAGTCCTGCTACCATTCTTAATGTAGTAGTCTTACCACATCCAGATGGACCAACAAATACAATAAATTCTTTATCTTTAACTTGTAAGTTAAAGTCAATTACTGCATGAACATTTCCATCATAAACCTTATTAATATTTTTTAAACTAACAGTTGCCATTATTTACCTCCTAAACAACTCTTTTTATACATATCTTCTAAATTATACTCTTAAGTAATAAAAAAAACAATGTGCAAATTGCACAATGTTTTATAAATCAAGTAAGATATATAAACTAAGAGCATCTTTAAATTTTTGAATATTAAAGCCTGTGTTTTTTCTAATGTATTCTATTTTATAATTAACCGTATTTCTATGCATAAATAACTCGCTAGCACTTTTACTTATATTCAAATCATTTTCAATCATTGATTTTATTAAACTAATTAATTGTTGATCTATTAATATTTTATCAAGCAAAACTTTTTTTAATTGTTTAATTAGCTTATAATTTCTTTTATTAATTTCTAAAATCAAGTCATTAATTAAATAGATATCATTAATTTTATTTTTAAAATAGTCATCCCATAAATAATATAATATAACACTATCTTTTATAGAAATAATATCACAAACAAACATTCTAAATTTAATTCCAAAATCAAAACTTACGGCTTCATAAATTCTTTTTAATTCAATATCTAATTCTTCTTCATAATAAACAAACATTTTATTATTAAAAACAATATATTCAATATCTTCTAAAACATCCTCTAACAAAGTCAATATTCTTTCATCTTCAATATCAATAATAATCAATTTTTTTCTTTTATTTCCTACATTAAAAAAAACATTATTAACCAAATCAAGACTACTATAATTTTTTGTTTGACCTTTTAAATATTCATTTTTGATTTTATCAAACTCTTCTTTTTCACATTTTTTATCAAGTGTTTTAATTCCATTGTTTTGATCAATTAAAAAATAATATTTGTTTGAAAATATTTCTTCTTCTAAATTATTTAAATTTATAAAATATTTATTTTCCATTATACTTCCCTTTTTTAAAAATAGTGATTATTAATAATCACTATTTAAAATTTTTTATTTTTTTAGCTAAATCAATCCTAGGTATCATTATAATTCTACCACACTTTTCACATTGAAGTTTATAATCAACACCACTTCTTAAAACTTTCCAATGGTAACTACCGCATGGATGTGGTTTTTTAAATTCTAAAATTGTACCTATTTCAAAGTTTATTACTGTTTGCATTATGTACTACCACCTGATTAAACGGAATTTCAATTTTATTAATATCTAATATTTCTTTTATTCTTTTTCTTAAAGCTCTTTCAATTGCATAATGTTGTACAGGTTCTGTTTTTACAGTTACTCTTAAAGTGATTCCACTTTCACCTAAATTCATTACACCCAAAACATTAGGACCTTCTATTATCTGAGGATAACTTTCATGAAAACTTTCTAACTCTTCACGTAATATTTTAATTACTTTTTCTAAATTTTCTTTATAAGCAACATCAACTTCAACCACTCCAACACTCGGAAATCTTGAATAATTTAAAACAGTATTTATTTGGCCATTAGCAAATATCTTTAATTCACCTTTCCAATTAACTAATCTTGTAGTTTTTAATCCTATCTCAGTAACATTTCCTGTAAAACCATTTATCTCAACTAAATCTCCGATATCAAAATAATTTTCAAAGACTATGTTTATTCCGCCCAAAAAATCTTTTATTAAATCTTGAGCTCCAAGACCTATTATTAAACCTGCAATTCCCGCTCCAGCAACTAAAGGCATTATATTAATTCCCCAAATTCCTAAAAGCGAAATTATTGCGATTATTACAACTACATACTTAACCATACTTTGAACTAATTTTGAAATAGTAGCAATTCTTTTAACATTCTTTTTATTTCTTTTTACAACATTATTCATTACTACTTTTACAACTAACAAAACAATAATAACTAATACTATTACAACAGCAGTATAGATTACTCTGGTCAAGTTATTAACAAAAAAATCTGTAATATCACTAAATCGCATCCGTCTTCACCTCATTATTCTCAATAATTTCTTTTGCTAAAGCACGGTATTCTTTACTACCTCTTGAGTTATATGCAGTTTTAATAACACTCTTACCTTGCATTGGAGCAGCTTGAATGTGGCTTGATCTATAAATCATTGTTAAGAAAGTCTTTGTTGGAAACATTTGTTTTATCTGATCAACTATATTATAACTATATACACTTCTATTATCTAATTGAGTAACTAACACTCCTTCAATAAATAAATGCATTCCCTTTTTCTTCTTCTTTTGTTGGAGTTGATTAATTTTATTAACCATTTGAGTTAATGCATCATAGGCGAAAAATTCGCACTCTACGGGTATTATAACCGAGTCACTCGCAAACAAAGCATTATCAACAACCAATCCTAAAGATGGAGGGCAGTCTAATAAAATATAATCATATTTATCTTTAATATATTGTAGCTTTTCATAAAGCAACAATTCTTTATTTTCAACATTATATAATTCATCTTCAATCATAGCAAGTTTATTAGAAGCAGGAATTATATCAAGTTCATTATCAAAAAGCGAATAAATTGCTGTTTCAACCGGACTTTTTTTAGTAAGCACTTCAAAAGTAGTTTGGTTAAGATCATCTCTTATCAAACCCAGTCCAATCGAAGCATTTGCTTGTTCATCTAAATCAACTAATAAAACTTTTTTACCATGATTTACTAAAGCAGCTCCTAAATTAATAGCGGTTGTGGTCTTTCCTACCCCACCTTTTTGATTCGCAATCGCGATTATTTTTCCCATAGTCTCTCTCCTAGTACTATAATTCTATCACTTTTAATAATAATTACAATGTTTTTTTCTTAATCAAAGCAAACTTTCTTGGATATAATTTATTAGTTGTTTTGTTTTTTGTAAAAATCACTAAACTTCTTTCCCCCATTTTTAAAGGTAAACTATATTTTACAATATCTTTTATTTTAGTTTTTAATTCTTTTAAAGCATTATTTAAATTATTAATTTCTTCATCTACATTATTTCCTTTTAAAGCAATAAAGTTTCCATTTACTTTAATAAAAGGGATAGAGATTTCTACTAATATATTTAAAGAAGCAACCGCCCTTGCTAAGACTATATCAAACTCATCTCTTTCTAACAAATCTTCAGCTCTTTTATTTATTATATAAACATCTTTTAAATCTAACTTATTAACTAACTTTTCTAAGAATAAACATCTTTTTAATGTTGGTTCTATTAAATATAATTTAATATTAGGATTAACTATTTTTAAAGGAATTCCAGGAAACCCAGCACCACTTCCGATATCAGCTACTTTTAAATCTTTTGAAAAATCTATATATTTAGAAACAATCAAACTATCATAAAAATGTTTAATATAAACTTCATCTTCCTTAGTAATTGCTGTTAAATTAATTTTTTGATTTTCTTCAATCAAGAAATCATAATACGTTTTAAACTGAAACTCCATTTCTTTAGTTAAAAGAAAATCATTTAAATTATTAACCATTCTTTTTTCCTTCTAAATAAACTAACAAGACTGCAATATCACTAGGGTTAACTCCACTAATTCTAGAGGCTTGACCTAATGTTAGAGGTTTGATTTTATTTAATTTCTCTTTAGCCTCTTTAGCAATATTCACTATTTTATCATAATCAAAATCACTAGGGATTTTTCTGTTTTCCATCAATTGTAGTTTTTTAGCTTCTTTATATGCTTTTTCAATATAACCTTCATATTTTATTTCCATAGAAACTTCTTCAGTAGTATCTTTATCTAAAGGATTTTCTAAAGCATTTAAATTAAAAACATCTTCTAAAGATATTTCTGGTCTTTTTAAAAATTCATACAAAGATATTTTCTTATTTAAAGTATTTTTACTATTTAACTCTAAATAATTCAAAACTTCTTGTTTTG
>JAQUUM010000051.1 GCA_028693885.1 Bacilli bacterium | reverse complement strand
AGACTTTCTAGTTCCATATCTTTTGCATTTTTAAGTATAAGTATTGGATTATCTATTATTAGTATTATTGGAGTTGCCATAAACTCATCTACTACTACCATGATAGGATTTGCTAGTGCTAGCAATATAGATATAGTTCTGAATATTTCGGTTTTAGTTATGATTTCTAAAACATATAGAAAAGACAAAATAACAACATTAGCTATTATAGTTGGTGCATATAAATTTGTTGTCTATCCTGCTTTGGGGGCTATTGCTTTTATAGGATTGTTTGCAGCATTAGGTGGAAATGCTGGGGTTATAGAAGGAATGTTACCGTTTGTTTTTGTAGTGTTCTTATTGGAATCACTTCTTATGGTCTTTTTTACAATCTCTATTTATAAGGCTAATAAGACGCTTATTAAACCAGATGTGTTGGTGAATGAGGATTGGTTAAAATCTGATTTATTAATAAAATGGTAGTTTAAGAATATATAATGTAATAATAAATTAAAAAACCTTAAATAAAAAATATTTCTATTGAAACTGTTGTTTAAAAGTGATATAATATGAATGCTATAAAATATAATGCATATAATATATAATGCAAAAAAGGAGTGGAAATAATGAATAGTTCATCTATAGCTAAAAGAACTTTGCCATTAATAATAGTACTAGTAGTTATTATAATAATAGCTGTTTCTTGTACATTAATAGGTAAAGAGAAATCAAATCCAACAATAAGCAATGAGAATGCTTATTATGTTACTATTACTGATGGTGATAAAACATACGGTATTAGTAATAAAACAATTTATGAAAGTTTGAAGAAAAATTACGGACCAACTGTTTTAAGTCAAATGATGGATCAAGACTTACTAACAGATGTTGATGGTGTTAATTATATGGATATACTTCAAGCAGATATCGATGAAAGACTTGTTAAAAACATTTTTGGTTCACAAGAGGAAATGGATAAATTAACAGTCGATGAGCAAGAAACTAAAAGAGCAGATTATTATGAATTACAAAAAAATAATGGTCTTAATTCTGAAGAGGAAATCTTTAATAGTGTAAAACTTACTCTTGCAAAAGAAAATTATGCTAAAGATTTATTAGAAAAAGAATTTTTAGAAAAAGAAGGTACTGAAACACCAATGTTTACAGATACTAGTATTTCTAACTATTACGATGCTAATTACCAAGATGAATATTGGACAATCATTGTAGTTTATCCTACTAAAGATTTAGCTACTACTGCTTTAAAGCAATTAAATGTTGAAGTTAAAGAAGTAACTGAAGCTGGTACTGTATATGACAGATGGGTATGGATGGATGATGCTACTTGGGTAAGTAGTAATGAAGCAATTGCTACAGTTGATCCTGTTACAGGACTTGTTACTGCAGTTAGTGCAGGTATTGTTGATATAACTTATACAACAACTAGTTCAAAAACAGCTACTTATAAAGTAAATGTACATACAACTGCTACACCTGAGGGTGAAGATTATTATGATTATGCTTTAAAATTAGATACAGAAGATTCTGATGAAGAAACTCTTCAATTAAGCAAGAAATTAACTTTAAATCAAATTTTAAAAGTTCATATTGATTTATATAATTCAATGTATGCAAGTAATGCTGAGAATTATCCAAATAATGCTGATCCTATATTAAATGAAATTATCAAAGAAGATGTTCATTATACAATTGATACAGAAGGAAATATTGTATTTAATACGACTTTAGATGAAGAAGATGAAGATGCTGATGTTAATTTGCTGCATAAAACTTATACAGAATTAAGTGGTTTTAATTCAACTATAGCCAGTTATTTAGAATCAACTTTAAATGTATTTAGTGAACTTTCTGAAAAAGATAACATTAATACAGAAAACTATACAAAATATTTCGTTGTTAATCCAACTTTAGCTAGTAGTCAATATTATTTTTCTGTTAAAATAAAAGTTGATGAAGCTCAGGCTTTATATGATGAGGCTGAAGGCGAAGAAGAACAAGTAATGAACGAAACTATTAAAGCAGAAATCATTGCTAAATTAAAAGAAGAACAAGTTAATGAAACATATATTAATGGCAAGATGGCTGATTTAAGAAGAGATAATGGTTTATTAATTTATGATAAAGTTGTTGAAGATAGATATATTAATAATTTTGATTCAAAATTAAAAACAACTAAAAAATCAAGTAGCACAGTTGTTGCAACTGTAAATGGTGTTGATTATACAACTGATCAATTGTTTGATAAGATGCAAGCAATGTTTGGTACTGATGCAGCGATTGAAAAATTACAATTTGAAATGATTTTAAGAGATACAAACCTTAATAAGATTTATGATTATTCTAATTACGATAACAAGAGCGATAAGAATCGTGTTTTAGATGCTACTGAATGGAATAGTATAAAATCAACAGTTATCCAACAAAAACGTACTTTTAGTCAAGGCGGATTTGAAGGTTATTCACCTTCAATGGGTTGGACAGAGTTTATGAAAGAGTATTTCAATGTTGAAACTGAAGATGAATTAAAATTAAAAGTTTTATATACAGTATTGGTAGATGATTTAGCTGATAGTCTTGGTAAGGTTACAGATGAAACTACTATTGATGATGAAACTTGGGAATTCTATTATGATGCTATGGATGAAAGAGTAAGAGACTATTATGAAGTTACTGGATTCCATTTATTAATTGGCGTTTATGAAGATGGTAATGAAAACGGAATGTATGATGATGGTAGTGAAACTGATGTTTTAACTGAACCAAAAGAATGGACTGCATATCAAAAAGGTTTAGTTGAAGAATTATATGATGAAGTTATCACTATGTTAGAAGGAACTGAAGCTTTTGATTATCAAAATAGATTAGTTAATTTTGAAACAGATTTTAAAGCATCACCTAAATTCTTAGCTAATACAGTTCAAGATTCAGCAAGTCAACCATATCAACCTGGTGGAGTTAATGATATTTATAAATACTCAAAATACAAATCAGCTGGTATTACTGTAATGTATCAAGATTTAGGTACATTTAGTAATGGTTCTATGGTTCCTGAATTTGATGAAGCAGCTAGATTTATATGGCAAAGAAAATATGATTTCGAAGCATTAGGTTTTGGTAATGAAAAAGAAATCAATATCTATACTAAAGCAGAAGCTCTTGATGGTGGATACTTATCATCTGAATTTGGATATCATGTATATGTTAATACAGGATGGACAGCTCCTACTAAGTATTATGCTGAAGGTGAGAATGATGGCGTTACTTTACCAACTAGTGAATATTTATTAGGTATTGTTAAAAAGTATATTACTGATCCAACTGATCCAAGCCTAACAACTGATGATAAAAACGTTATAACTAAATTCTATTTGCCAATCGCAAGTGAATTTAAAGGTGAAGATGATCAATCTGGTGGAAATTATAAGTATATAGAAATTCTAAGAAGACAATTAGATATGAATATTGAATTTGCTAGTGATAGTGAAGCAAAAGTTACTAGATACTTAAATAAAGTTACTGAATATAAAAATAGTTATGTAGATTCATTATCATATTTATTGCCAGTATTTGAAATTACTAATAAAGAAGATATGACAGTTGGAGGCACTTTAGCCTTAGACTTAAATATTATTTCAGCGTTTAATTTCGAAAACGAAGAAGTAAAATGGACAAGCAGTAATGAAGATATAGCAACAGTAGATGAATTTGGTGTAGTTACAGCTGTAAGTGCAGGAAAAGTAGTTATTACTGCATCATCTGAAATACAACAAAGTTTAAGTGCTTCTGCTGTAATTAGAATTACACAACCTCCAGTTTAAAAATAAACTAAGCATTGCTTTTAAAGCGATGCTTTTTTTATTTAAATAGTAGTTAAATTATGTTATAATAGTATAAACATTAAAGAATTAAATAAGCAAGAGGTAAAGCATGAAGTTCCAAGTTATTGCAAGTGGTTCTAAAGGTAATATGACATATATAGAAACAGCTGAAGCTAAAATTTTAGTTGATGCTGGTATTTCATATAAAAGATTCATACAAAATTTATCTGAAGAAGTAGTTCTAGATAGAATAGATGCTATATTTATCACACATGAGCATTTTGATCATATATCAGGTGTTGTGAGTATTATTAATAAAACTAATGCTACTTTATTTATGCATAAAGAAAGTTATGATTTTTTAAATCAAAAGATAAAAGATAGAATTCCGTATAATAGAATTAAGTTTTTAGAAGATAATAAAAAATATGAAATAAATGATTTTGTAGTATATACTATGATGCTTAATCATTATAGTATGCATTGTTTAGGCTTTGTTTTTGAAAGCGAAAATCAAAGGTTAGCTTATGTTACTGATACAGGGTTTGTACCTGATGTCTATTTAGAGGTATTAAGAAATGTGGATGCTTTAATAATTGAGGCTAATCATGATATAGAAATGTTATTAGAAAGTAATAGAGATCAGTTTTTAAAATCAAGAATTCTATCAGAAGCAGGACATATATCTAATCTTATTTGTAAAGATATTTTAGCTACTGTCGTAAATCAAAGATTAAAATATATTGTTTTAGCACATGCTAGCGAGGAATGTAATTCAGATGAAGTGATATTATCTACTATCAAAGATGGGCTAGAAGAAATTTATCATGAAAGATTAATTATTGCAAAACAAAATGAAAGTATAAAGTTAATAATTATACAGGAGTAAAAAAATGGCTTTTAAACTAATATCTAATTATGAACCAACTGGAGATCAACCAGCTGCAATTGAAAAACTTACAAAAAATGTTTTAAATAATGTAAAACATCAAACCTTACTAGGAGCAACTGGGACTGGCAAGACTTTTACGATTGCTAATGTTATTGCTAATACCAATAAAAAAACATTAGTATTAGCCCATAATAAAACATTAGCAGGTCAATTATATAGTGAGTTAAAGACTTTTTTTCCAGAAAATAGAGTTGAATATTTTATTTCATATTATGATTATTATCAACCTGAGGCTTATGTTGCGAGTCGTGATTTATATATAGAAAAAGATTCGAGTATTAATGATGAAATAGACCAAATGAGACATAGTGCTGTAAGCAGTCTAATGGAAGCAGACGATGTAATTGTAGTTGCCAGCGTTTCTTGCATATATGGAATTGGAGATCCTATTGATTATAAAGAAAAACTACTTTTTTTAAGAACAAATCAAGTTATAAAAAGAAGTGAACTTTTAGAAAAGTTAGTTAAGATGAATTATATTAGAAATGATATAGAACATAAAAGAGGAATTTTTAGAGTAAAAGGTGAAATAATTGAAATTGTTCCAAGTTATGAGAAAGAACAAGTAATTCGTCTTGAATTTTTTGATGATGAAATTGAAAAAATTAAAATTGTTGATAGTATTACAGGTAATGTAATAAGTTTAAAAAAACATATTACAATTCATCCGGCCACACTTTTTTTAGTATCTGATGCTAAAAGGGAAGAAGCTTTAAAAAGAATAAGAAAAGAGTTAGAAGAAAGAATTAAATATTTTAATGATAATAATAAATTATTAGAAGCTCAGCGTATTGAACAGCGAACAAAATATGATTTAGAAATGCTAACTGAGATTGGTGAATGTAAAGGAATTGAAAATTATTCAAGACACTTAAGTTTAAGAGAAGAAGGTGAGACACCTTATACTTTACTTGATTTCTTTAATGATGATTTTCTAATGATAATAGATGAGTCTCATGTAACAATTCCTCAAGTAAGAGGAATGTTTAATGGTGATCGCTCGAGAAAACAAAACCTTGTTGATTATGGTTTTAGATTGCCATCAGCCTTAGATAACAGGCCTTTAATGTTTGATGAATTCAACGAAAAGTTAAAACAAGTGATTTATGTAAGTGCTACTCCTAGTATTTATGAAAAAAGTTTAAGTTATGAAATTGTAGAACAAATTATTAGACCGACGTATTTACTAGACCCAGAAATTGAAATTAGACCTACTAAAGGTCAAATTGATGATTTGGTTTTAGAAATTAACAAAAGGATTAAAAATAACGAAAGAGTTTTAATTCTAACTCTAACAATTAAAATGAGTGAAGATTTAACTAAATATTTAAAAGATTTAGATTTTAAAGTTGCTTATCTTCATTCAGAAATTAAAGCTTTAGATCGTTTAGAAATAATTAGAAAATTAAGACTTAAAACTTATGATTGTTTAGTTGGAATAAATTTATTAAGAGAAGGACTTGATATTCCTGAGGTTTCTTTAATAACGATTTTAGATGCAGATAAAGAAGGGTTCTTAAGAAGCGAAGTATCTTTGATTCAAACCATAGGCAGAGCTGCGAGAAATGTTAATGGGAAAGTTATAATGTATGCAGATAAGTTAACGGATTCAATGCAAAAAGCGATTGTTGAAACATATAGAAGGCGTGATATACAATTAAACTATAATATAGAAAACAATATCACTCCGAAAACAATTATCAAGGATGTAAAAGAAACGTGGCTTGATAGTTTAGAAACCAAAGAAAAAGATTTTATTGATATGGATAAGATAGAGAAATTGAGTTCTCTTGAAAAACAAAAGATTTTAAAGAAACTAGAAGCAGAAATGAAAGAAGCAGCAAAAGCTTTAGACTTTGAACAAGCAATGATGTTAAGAGATATTATATTTGAAATAAAGAGTGGTGGTAAAGCGTGAAAGTAATTTTAGGGCTTAGTGGTGGTGTAGATAGCGCAGTAGCGCTTATTAAATTATTAGAACAAGGCTATGAGGTTGAAGCTATTTTTATGAGAAATTGGGATTCATCATTAAACAATGATGTTTTAGGAAATCCTAATGATTTTTCAAATGTTTGTCCTCAGGAACAAGATTACTTAGATGCTTTAGATGTTGCTAATAAATACAATGTTAAATTACATAGGATAGACTTTGTTGATGTGTACTGGGAAAAAGTATTTGCTTATTTTTTAGAAGAGTATAAAAATAATAGAACTCCCAATCCAGATATTCTATGTAATAGTGAGATAAAATTTAAAGTGTTTTTAGAAGAAGCTTTTAAATTAAAAGCTGATTATATAGCTATGGGACATTATGCAAGAGTAGTACATAATCCTGAGGTTAAATTATATAAAGCTTTTGATAAAAATAAAGATCAAAGTTATTTTTTAAGTCAATTAAATAAAACTCAACTTTCAAAAGCTCTTTTTCCGTTAGGTGAAATGACTAAAGAAGAAGTAAGAAAAATAGCTAGAGAAAATGATATTAAAATAGCTACAAAAAAAGATTCTACAGGTATTTGTTTTATAGGTGAAAGAAATTTTAAAGAATTTTTAAAAAATTATCTTAAGCCAAATCCTGGTGATATTAAGACTTTAAGTGGTGAGGTTGTTGGTAAACATGAGGGGTTAATGTATCATACAATAGGTCAAAGAAAAGGCTTGGGAATCGGCGGAGCAGGTGATGCTTGGTATGTTGTAGGCAAAGATGTTGCTAATAATGTACTTTTAGTTAGCCAAGGTGATACTGCTGAGTATTTATATAGTGATAGGTGCATTGTTAACAAAATTAATTGGCTTGCAGATGATTTCAAAACTTTGGATTGTTGTGCTAAATTTAGATATAGATCAATGGATGTTAAAGTAAGAATAGTTAAAATAAATGAGGATGAATTCGAAGTAAATTATCCAGATAAAGCTAAAGCAGTTACTCCGGGTCAAGCAGCGGTTTTCTATTTAGGGGATGAATTGCTTGGTGGTGGGACTATAAATGAGGTTTATCTAGGAAAAGAAAAAAGGATGTATTAAATAAGCATGGAAGAAAAAGTAACCGGTGAAATAGTAAAGATAAAACATTATAAAGAAGAAACGGGATTTGGTGCAGTTGTCATCAAAATCGATTTCGAGAAAGAAGCAACAAAGGTTTTAAAAAACATGCTTTTTCAAATACACTAACTGTAGTTGGTGTATTTTCAAGAACTCCTCGAGTTCATGAGGAGTATACTTTTTCAGGTTTTTTTGAAACTAATCAGTATG
>JAQUUM010000050.1 GCA_028693885.1 Bacilli bacterium | reverse complement strand
AAAAGGCTATACTCATAAAAGTACAGCCTTCTTTTTAACTTCTTAATGTAGCACTATATTCTTCATTTAATTTCTTAAGAATTCTAGAAATCTTTTTATTTATTATATCGTCTGTTAATGTTTCAAAAGATGTAAAAAGCATTTTAATCGCAATCGATTTTTCTGTTTCGTTTATCTCATAAACATCAAAGATATCAATACTACTAATTAAGTCTTTAGCTTCTTGTTTAATTGATTTAATTAAATCACCAGCTGAAATATCTTTACAAACCACCACTGCAATATCACGTTCCATACTTGGAATTTTAGTGACTGGTTTATATACAGCTATAGCTTTTTTAACTTCAATAAAATCTTCTAGATTTATTTCTAAAACATAAACATTGTTTAAATCATTCTTTAATGAAAATTCAGGGTGAAGTGCTCCCATATAACCAATTTTTTTTTCATTAACTACAATACTTGCACTTCTTTTTGGATGAAGTTCATTTGAAGATTTTTCTAAAGGTATTAAATTAAAACTTAAATCAAATTTAGAAAGCAAATGTTCTAATATGCCTTTTAATAAATAAAAGTCAGCTTGAACATTTGTTTTTTGCCAGGCATTAGAAAAGAATGAATTAGAGATTGTAATAGCTAAATATGTATCTTCAAAAGTCTTATCATCTTTTTCATAATATGTTTTACCTAGTTCAAATAAAGCTAAATCTTTTTGATCACGAGCAAAGTTATATTTTACGTTTTCAATTAATCCTGCTAATAAATTAAGTCTTAAATATTTATGTTCTTCACTTAAAGGCATAATTAATGACAATTCACTTGTATTATTTTTATTATTAAGTGTAAACATTTGATTCATTTCTTTTGAAATAAGTGAATAGTTTATTACTTCGTTTAAGCCAAGACCTACTAATACATCTTTTATTTTCCTAATGTTTTTTTGTTTCGAAGATAAAGTAGATGTTAAATTAGATATAGGCAAAGTATTTGGTAATTTGTCATAACCATATAATCTTCCTATCTCTTCAACTAAATCAGCTTTAATAGTAACATCACTTCTCCTATTAGGAACATATACAGTTAACTCATTACTAGACTCTAGAGTTGTTTTAAAATCCAAAGCTTTAAAGATATTAACTACTTCTTTGATTGTTAGATCTAAACCTAAATATTTATTAATATAATCAAGAGTAATTGAAATTGGTAAATCAACAATTTCTGTAATTCCTGCTACTTTATACTCTTTTGATATCTTAGCATCTGCTAATGTTTCTAGTAAATAACAAGTATAATCTAAAGCTTTTAAAGTTCTATTAACATCAACTCCTTTTTCAAATCTAATAGAAGCTTCACTTCTTAAATTTAATCTAGTAGAAGTTTTTCTAATTGATGCAGGGTTAAAAACCGCAGCTTCAATTACGATATCTTTAGTAGTGTTAGAAATTGAAGAATCAAGCCCTCCCATTACTCCGCCAAGAGCTACTGCTTTTTTCCCGTCTGTGATTAAAACATCACTTTCTTCTAAGACTCTATCTTCTAAATCAAGCGTTTTAAGCACTTCGCCTTTTAAAGCATTCCTAACTAATATTTTATTACCTAGTTTTTTATAATCAAAAGCATGTAATGGTTGACCAAAAAGTGCCATAATGTAATTAGTAATATCAACAACATTATTAATTGGTCTAACTCCAAAAGCAATTAGTCTTGAAGCTAACCATTGAGGCGAGTCTTTTATTACTACATCTTTTGCAACTACTGCATAATAAGTAGTACAATCTTTAGTTTTAATTTCAACATCTACTGTTTCATTAACATCCGATTTTTTTAAAGTATAAGTTAATTCTTTTAAAGGTCTTTTAAAAGCTGCACTAACATCGTTTGCTACTCCTATCATACTAAGCAAATCACTTCTATTAGGAGTTAGCCCTAACTCTATAACAACATCATCAATTTTTAAAGCACTTAAAGCATTTACTCCAATAGGAGTATCTTCTGTAAAGTAATAAATTCCTTCTTGATACTTTTCTTGAACATACTTTTTTTCAAAACCTAATTCTTGAAGTGAACAAATCATTCCACTTGATTCAATACCTCTAATTTTTGATTTTTTAATTTTAAAGTCTCCTGGTAAAACCGCTCCAACTAAAGCTACAATTACTGTTTGGTCTTTAGCTACATTTGGTGCTCCACAGACAATTTGAAGTGTTTCACTACCAACATCAACCATACAAACTGATAAATGATCAGAGTCTGGGTGAGACTCTTTTTCTATAACTTTTCCAGTTACTAAATTAGTCGCCTCACAAAGTGCTTCTACTGATTCTATCTCAATACAGTTAAGTGAGATAGTATCAATTATTTCTTTTAAAGAAAGATTTGATAAATCCACTAATTCACTTAACCATTCTAATTTAACTCTCATTAATTAATCCTCCTAAAACTGTCTTAAGAAACGAATATCATTAGTATAGAAATTTCTAATATCATCGATTCCGTATTTAAGCATCGCAACTCTTTCAATACCTATTCCAAAAGCAAAGCCTTGGAATACCTCAGGATCATAACCTGCCATTTTTAATACATTAGGATGAACCATTCCAGCTCCTAATATTTCAATCCAACCGTTTTGCTTACAAAGAGCACAACCTTTTCCATTACATTTAAAACAACTAACATCAACTTCAACACTTGGTTCTGTAAACGGAAAATATGATGGTCTAAATCTTATAACTCTATCTCCACCAAACATTTTTTTAAGTAGATATTCTAACGTTCCTTTTAAATCAGCCATAGAAACATTACTACCTAATACTAAACCTTCTACTTGCATGAATTGATGAGAATGCGTTGCATCATCATCATCTCTTCTATAAACTTTTCCTGGACAAATTATTTGAATTGGTTTGTTTTTATTTTCAAGCATTGTTCTTGCTTGAACAGGAGATGTATGAGTTCTTAAAAGAGTAGTTGGATTAATATAAAATGAATCTTGCATTTCTCTTGCAGGATGTCCTGCAGGTAAATTAAGCATCTCAAAATTATATAAATCTAATTCAACCTCAGGTCCAACTGCTATGTTATATCCCATGCCAATAAAAATCTCTTCTATTTCTCTTGTTACTAACTCTAAAGGATGATAATTAGCATCTTTAAATTTAACTCCAGGTAAAGAGATATCAATTGCTTCTTTTTCTAATTTTTCATTAATCAAGTCTTTTTGAAGTAAATCCCTTTTTACTAAAACAAACTCTTCAACTGCTTGTTTAAAAGCATTAATAGCTATACCCATTTCTTTTTTCTCTTCAACAGTTAAATCTTTCATCTGTGTTAAAACTTCTTGAAGAGGACTTTTTTTACCTAAGTATAAAGATTTCACTTCATTTAAATTATGCATTGTTTTAACTGCCATAATTTCTGTTTTAGCTTTTTCTTGTAATTCAACTAACTTTTTAATCATTTGTTTTCTCCTTATAAAAAAAATATCGTCCTTGAAAAAATTCAAGGACGAAAAATATTTCCGTGGTACCACCTTTATTCACCTAATATTTTAGATGCACTTTGTTTCTTTTAACGCAAGAATTTCGGACTTTTTAATCAAGTCTCTCCAAAGACGAATTCATAAATGTTCTTATTAAAGACTTTCAGCCAAGGTCTTTTTCTCTATTCATAAAAACTTCTTTATTACTACTTCTTTTTCATCGATTTACATTATTATAACTATTAAGTTTAAAAAAATCAAGTTTAATTATTTAAAAATTACTAAATCCAAAAAATATTAATGCTATTACTATCAAAAGAATAGATGCTACAATATCTTTTTTATATACTTTTTCCAAACTCATTTTTTCAATAGGCTCTATTAAAACTGTTTTTTTTATATACGAATAATAAAGACCCAATCCTACTAAAGCTATAACACTAATTCCAAAACAAATTAAAAAGCCTCCTAAAAAATTATCTTTAAAATAAATGCCTTCTTTGATTTGATTAACAAAAAATGGTAACTTAATATAATTAGAAAAAACTAGTGATAATACATTATATAATAAATGTAGTCCTATTACTAATTTTAAACTTCTAGTTTTATACATTATTAACATTAAATACAACCCTATAATTACAGCAGAGATAACTGAAGAAAACCCTTTGTGTGATAAAGCAAAAACAATCGTAGGAATTATAAATAACAAATATTTATTTTTCTCAAATGAAACAAAATAAATCCCTCTAAAAGTTATCTCTTCAATAAATGCTGGTAGAATAGCATATAAAAGAATTAAAACCAAAAAATCTTTAAACAACGTAGCTTCCGCAATTGGATTAATATTATATATGTCATAAAAATACGAATCTATATTATTCAATCCTTCTATAAAAAACTTATTAAATATAAAAAATATAATTGTTAGAATTAATATATGAAAGTATTTAAATTCTTTTTCTGATTTAAGTGTTTTCAAATCATATAAAGCTTCGTTTTCTAAGCCTAATTTTCTTTTAACTTTTGTTATATATAAAAACAATATAATTGGTATTATAAAACCAAAAATCTGACCAATAAAGATTTTTACATAACTTGTTAGTTCTATATCATAACCAGTAGCAGATAACGCAATAGGGATAAAAAGTCTTGAGATAAGTAGCGTTATCAATAATAGAGCAACTAGATATATTGTTCTATTTTTTTTAAAATTATTTTCCACAATTCTCCTCACTTTGCTATTTTAGCATATTTAATGCTTTGTTTTCTAGCAACTAATACAACAATTAAAGTTGTAATTAAAATTAATATAAACGAATATATTGCTATCACTTCTATCCTAGCAATAAATATATTATTAGCATCTTCATATAATGTTCTATAACTATTTTTTAATTTACTTTCAATAAATAATGTCGCAAAATAAGTCAACAAAACATAAACTATAATAGATTTGAATAAAACAATTAGATTATCAATCAAATAAACTTTTACAATATCTTTTATAGTATATCCCATTATCAATAACATTTTTAAAAATTTTCTTTGAATAAACATTTTAGAAATCAAACTATTAAAAATACTAAAGATAGCAACTAAAAGAATCACACTTGACATAATAAAAAAGAAAATCGATATATTTCTATATGTTTCTATTTCTTCTGTCATGTCTAACAGAGTTGAAGAAATATCATTGTTAGGATATCTTTGCTCTATCAAATTAATAATCGGTTCTACATCATATACAGATTTAGTTTCAACCACTACTTTTTTTTGACCAGCATAATAATTAGACCTAATATTATCTTCTTCAGCCAAATTTTCTATTATATCTTTTGTAACTATTAGAGGCGAGCTTGCATAAAAAGATTCAGGCGCATCATAGGGAAACGAATATCCCGGTATTTCAGGAGGCTTAGCAGTCAAAGAAAGATTTTTGCTTTGTCCCAATCTATAACTAAACACTCCGACGATCTGAATATCCTCAACTGTTATTCCGTTAATTTCAATTGTTATTGTTTTGCCAATAACATCATCTAAATTAAAATACCCCATTTTTAAAGCAACATATTCATCAATCAAAGCTGATTTAAAACTTGAATTTTGAAAATCATTACCTTTAACTATACTATTGTCAAAATCTTCATACCCCTCTATTGTGTTTTTTAATTCAAAATTTGAAAAAGTAGCATATTTTGAATCTACCCCTTCGATCGAATGTACTATCATTTCACATTCTTCAAAATAAAGTTTAAAACTTTCAGAAAAAGGATTGGATATTTTTCTATTCAAATGATATTTAACACTAATTTCATCTACCTCTGGTCTAAGAACTAAGTTTTCTAAAAAAGTATTTTCAACTAAAAGATTATCAGTTTCTAAAAAACCATCCGGTGTTGCCATATTGAAATATTCAGATGATAAAATCTCTATTTTTTTTAATTCATAATTTTCTTCATTTACAGTGTTAATCATAAATTTAACAGACCCACTAATAGCAATGAAAAATAAAAATAAAAATGAAGATAATATTACTGAAATAAAAAATATTCTCGTTTGTTTCTTATAACGATTGTTATTCATTCTTGCAAGATAATATAAATTCATATTAAGCCTCCAATTCTAGTAGGTGAATACTACTAGCATTAAGGTTTTTAATTTTAAAAATTTGATGTCCAAAAGAAATGCTTCCTAAGAAAATAGCAACTCCTAAGCTTATTAACAAAGATTTATAATCAATGACAAACATTTCAAAGTCAAAACCAACAAATATAGCTTTACTATCAACAAATTTATTAATTATAAAATTTATTGAATAAGATAGTGGAATTGCTAAAAGATAACTAAATAATATCAAAACTACACTATTAGAAAAATTAAAAATTGTTATTTTTCTATTTTTAATTCCTATTATTTTCAAAATTGAAATAAAAGATAGCGAATTAATAAAAGTTTGATTAACTGAGCTTTGAATTATTCCATAACTTACTAAACTAATAACAATTCCCAAAGCAATAAAAATAGTTGATAAAATCAAACTAGCCAAATTAGTTTCTTTAATTTCGTCTATACTTTCATATATTTGGATTTCAGTAGTTTTATATAAATTATAATCTAATACCATTTCATCTAGATTATTATAATCTATAGTAGCACTTTCTAAAACACCTTCATTAGAAAAAAAGTTATAGTTAGCAAATATCCCTGGATCCATAAAAGAAAGAATTTTTTGACTTGTTTCAATAGAAGTGATTCCAACTATTTCATAATCGCTATCACCTATTCTAAAAGTATCACCTAATAATTCTTGATATTCTTTCACTAAAATTTCACCAAGCATTGCTGCATAAGCATAATCTAAAATAATTTCATTTTCTTCTATTACAGTCTTACCTATAACTTCAAAATTACTAGTGATTTCTTTAGGCATCAAAAAAGAATTATTTGTTGATTTAAAAAGTTCTAGTTTTAGTTCAAAACTAGTAATATCTACATCATTAATTTTAGTTATTTCTAAATCTGTTTTATAAATTAATCTACTTTCTTTATTATTATCAGTTATTATATTATTAATAGTTTCATCAATAGGATTAACATTTTTAAAATATGCCATTTGATAAAGATACTGACTATTTTCTTCTACATAGTTTTTATATTTGATAAAACTTATTCCCATACTAATTACTACAATACCTAATCCTAAAACTAAAGAAATATTAACAATAGCAAAAATTTTATCATAGAATGATTCTAATATCTTTCTTAAAGATAATCTAAAAAAGGATATCTTCTTATTCATTACCTAACACCGAAACAATTTTTCCATCTTCAATTTTAATAGTTTTTTTAGCTCTTTTTGCTTGAATTTCATTATGTGTAACTAAAATAATAGTTTTGCCTTGTTTCCAAAACTTTTCTAATAGCGACATTATCATTTCGCCATTTGTTGTATCTAGATTCCCAGTTGGTTCATCTGCGAATATCACTTTAGGATTATTAACTATCGCTCTAGCAATAGCTACTCTTTGTCTTTCACCACCAGAAAGCATCGAAACTAATTTATCTGCTTTATCATATAAACCAACTTCAGTTAATGCTTTGGAAACACTATTAAGAATTTCTTCTTTTGTTATTTTGTTGTTAAGTAGCGGAATAGCTACATTTTCAAAAGCAGTAAATTTTGGTTCTAAAAAGTAGTTCTGAAAAATAAAACCAATGCTTTTATTTCTATGCTTTGCAAGACCGTCTATGTTTAATTTATAAATATCAGTCCCTTCAAATAAAACTTCTCCCTCGGTTGGTTTCATTAGTCCACTAACAACATTTAACAATGTTGTTTTTCCACTTCCTGATTGACCTACTATAGATATATATTCTCCTTCTTTAATATTTAAATTAACATCAATCAACGCTCTGCATTGATTACTTAATCCATTATTATAAATATGTCCTATATTTCTTAAATCTATCATTATTCCCCCCCATACTCATTTACAAATTCAAATATATCATCATCAACTAAAATTGATTGATCCTTAATCAAAATAACAACTATATTTATATGTAATTGATTTT
>JAQUUM010000049.1 GCA_028693885.1 Bacilli bacterium | reverse complement strand
TTTAGTAGAACTTGGGAATGTAAAAGATTTTTGGAAAAAAACTTTATCGACTATTCAAATAAAAACATCTAATGAAAAGATGAATATTATGCTTAATGGATGGTTAATGTATCAATCTTTAGGTTGTAGGATAATGGCAAGAACTGCTTACTATCAAGCTAGTGGTGCTTTTGGATTTAGAGATCAATTACAAGATTGTGCAGCGTTATTTTATTGTAATCCTGAAAAAGCTCGAGAAATTATTGTTAATGCAACAAAGCATCAATTTATAGAAGGTGATGTTCTGCATTGGTGGCATGCAGATACTGGTGTTGGAATTAGAACTAAATTTACTGATGATTTGTTGTGGTTACCTTATATCTTACATCGCTATATTAAAATTACCGGAGATAAATCTATTTTAGATGAAGAAACATATTATTTAACTTGGGATTTACTAGGACCTAATGAATATGAAAAATTTGGGGTTCCCCAAATATCTCATGAAAAAGGTTCTATTTATGAACATGCTAAAAAAAGTATTCAGAAGTCTTTATCATATGGTGAAAATGGATTGCCATTAATGGGAATTGGTGATTGGAACGATGGAATGAGTCGTGTTGGACATGAGGGAAAAGGTGAAAGTGTCTGGTTAGGCTGGTTCTTATATAAAACAGCAGCAAATTTCTTACATGTTGCTGAAATCCAAAAAGATACTGAATTTATTGAAGTATTAAATAAAAATATGATTTTTTTAAAGAAGAATCTTAATAAAAATGCTTGGGATGGCGAGTGGTATTTAAGAGCATTCTTTGATGATGGAACTAAGATGGGTTCTAAGGAACAATCAGAGTGTAAGATTGATTTAATATCACAAGCTTGGAGTGTTATTAGTGGAGCTGGTGAAAGAAAGAAAACAGAAATTGCGATGAAATCAATTAAAAAATATTTAATTGATGAACACGAAAAAGTCATTGCTTTATTAAGTCCTCCTTTCCATCGTAGTAAACCTAACCCTGGGTATATTCAAGGATATCTTAAAGGAGTTAGAGAAAATGGTGGACAATATACTCATGGAGCTATTTGGGCAGTTTATGCGTATTCGCTTTTAAACGATAATGAAATGGCCTTTCAATTGTTTGATATGCTTAATCCTATTAGTCATACTGAAAAACCATTTGAAGTTGAAAAGTATAAATTAGAACCATACGTAGTATGTGCTGATATATACTATAATAATCTTCAAAAAGGAAGAGGTGGATGGAGTTTTTATACAGGCTCTGCTGGTTGGTTATATCGTGCAGGATTAGAAAAAATGTTAGGCTTTATTAAAGAAGGCGATAAGTTGTTTATTCAGCCAAATGTTCCATCAAGTTTTGAAGATTTTTCAATTGAATACAACTATGGGAAATCAAAATATATTATTAATGTTAAGCTTGTAGATAAAGAAAATGTGGGTAAAGTTATCATTAACGATATTGAAAATGATAAAGATTATATTCCTTTAAAAGATAATGGAAAAGAATATAATGTAGTTGTAAAAGTACCTAGATAGTATTTATAAATAATCTTTAGTAAAAACCTATTCTTTATAAATAAGAATAGGTTTTTGATTTTTTTTGACTTTATTTATAAATTAATATAAACTATATGTAGTTTTTAAAATTAGAGGTGAAGAAATTGACTGATACTTTATTGATAGTTGTAATATCTTTGTTGTCTTGTTTAATAATACTAATGTTAGTATTATTGTTTAAGCGAAGTAAAAATCCATTAGAGGGCAAAATAACAGGCGAAATGCGCGATTTATTAGAACAAAATAGAATGAAATCTTTTAAGGATTTAAGTGAAGAAATAAAAGAACAAAATCAAGAAATTCAGGTCTTAAAAGATGCTATTACTAATAGTATGAACGAAGCTCAAAAAACAAATCAAAATGATTTGTATAAATTCTTAGAAGAAACTAAAACAAAACTTAGCGATTTGCAACGTAATTTTAATAAAGAGTCAGCAGATGTAAAAACTCAAAATCTAACTAATATTTTAGACTTGATTGCTCAAACAACTAAAGATATTAATGAATTAAAGACGAAGATTTTAAAAGAAATTAATGAATCAAATACAAAAAATAGTAAAGATGTAAATGATCAAAATATTAAAACTCAAGAACGAATTAATACCCAAATAGAGCTATTAAAAGAAAAAGTTCAAGAGTCATTAAATAAAGGCTTTGAAAAGAATGAAAAAGCTATTAATGATTTTATTGAAAAAACTGCTTCTATTGAAGCTTCTGCCAGACAAATGGAAGAATTGAGAAAAGAGATAAGTAGGTTTAGAGATATACTTGTAAATAATAAAGCCAGAGGTAATTTTGGTGAGGCAGTTTTAGAAGGTATTTTAACATCAATATTTGGTTCTCCAGAAAACAATTTGCATTATAGAACTCAAGTAAATATAACGCAAGAATTTGGTTTAAAATTATCTAAAGGACATAGTGAGGATAGTAGAAGTTTAACAGTAGATTTTTTGTTTAACATTGTTACTAATAATGGTAGTTTGCCTTTATCAATTGATGCGAAGTTTCCATATAATAACTATGCAATTATGCTAGATGATAACATCTCATCTTTTGAAAGAGGAGAAGCTAAGAAAAAATTTGGGAAAGATGTTAAAGATAGAATTGGAGAAGTAAAAAAATATATTGTAGAAGGCAAAACTGCACCTTATGCAGTTATGTTCATACCTGCTGAATCTGTATTTATTGATATATTCAAAGAGTTTCCTGATATTGTAGAAGAAGCAAGAAAACAAAAAGTAATTATGGCATCTCCTAGTTTAATAGTAACTATAATTCAAATATTACAGTTTATTTTAAATGATTATAAAGTCAGAGATAATGCTGATCAAATATTAAAACTAATAGATGAGATTGGAAAAGAATTTAATCTTTTTACAACAAGGTGGGAAGAACATAAAAAAAGAATTCAATCTTTAAGCGAAGATGTGAAAAAGATTGATACCACAACAAATAAGTTAATTAGTAAGTTTGATAAAACTAAAAATATAGTAAGTGATGGAACAAAAGAACTAGAAATTGATGATAAGAATGAATTAAAAAATTGATAAGAGAAAATATAATACTTTGGCCTTAAAATCTGTAATATCAATTAACACTTAAACAAACAACAAAATGTGATAAAAAATAAAAATATTAATTGTGGCTTTTA
The DNA here is from genome assembly GCA_028693885.1 of Bacilli bacterium. Taxonomy (GTDB): domain Bacteria; phylum Bacillota_I; class Bacilli_A; order ML615J-28; family CAG-698; genus JAQUUM01. The sequence continues at coordinate 4,916 of JAQUUM010000049.1, read as the reverse complement.
ATGCACATTTGTGATACTATATATCTGGGTGATATATATGATTCAAGAAATATTTGGAAATAGAGTTAGAGACTTAAGAAATTCCAAAATGTATTCACAGATTGAATTTTCTCAGTTATCAGGAATAGACAGAACGCAGATATCAAAAATTGAGAAAGGAAAACTAAACGTGACTTTAGAAACAATTGAAAAAATAAGTGGAGCATTAAATATTGAAATTAAGAATTTGATGGATTTAACAAATGTAAAAAAAATGCGTCCATTTGTTAAATGGGCTGGTGGTAAAACTCAAATTCTTAATAAAATTTGCGAGTTAATGCCTAAGGAATATGAAAACTATTTTGAGCCTTTTGTAGGAGGCGGAGCGTTGTTTTTATATTTAGCTCCTGAAAAAGCATACATAAATGATTCTAATAGCGAGTTAGTATGTGTTTATAATTGCTTTAAAGATTCTAATATGTATATCAAGTTATTAAACAAATTAGAAGAACACGAAGAAAATCATAACGAAGAGTACTATTATAAGATTCGTGCTTTGGATAGGGCTGATGATTTTAAAAGACTATCAATGTATGAAAGAGCAGCCAGAATGATTTATTTGAATAAAGCTTGTTATAACGGATTATATAGAGTAAATTCTAATGGATACTTCAATGTTCCATCTGCTAGGAAATCAAAAGTCAATACATATGATAGAGATAATATGTTACTACTAAGAAATTATTTTTCAAATAGAGATATTAATGTTTCTAATACCGATTTTGAAGAAGCAGTAAAACCTGCTAAAGAAGGAGACTTTGTTTACTTCGATCCACCGTATGATACTTTAGATGATAAAGATACATTTACTTCATATTCTAAAGATTCTTTTGGAAAAGAAACTCAAGCAAGACTTGCTAGAGTTTATAAAGAATTATCTAATAGGGGTGTTAAAGTAATGCTTAGTAATCATAATACAAAATATATAAATAAGTTGTATGCCGGATTTAATATCACGATTATTAAAGCTAAGAGGATGATTAATTCAAAAGCAGAAGGCCGTGGAGAAGTGGAAGAAGTAATAATTACTAATTACTAGGAGTCGATAAATGATATTAAATGGATTAGAAAAAGATATATATATAAATAATTCTAAGTTCAAACTATTACATGGTGATTCATTTTCCTTATTGAAAAAAATTGAAGGAAAATCTATCGATATGATTTTTGCTGATCCTCCTTATTTTTTGTCTAGTGGCGGGATTTCTTGTCAAAGCGGAAGACAAGTATCTGTTAATAAAGGTGAATGGGATAAAGCGAAGACAATAGAAGAAAAGATTGCTTATCATCGCGATTGGATAGCTCTTTGCAGAGAAGCATTAAATGATAATGGTACTATATGGATTTCTGCTACATTGCATAGTGTTTATGCAATCGGAGTAGCACTAGAAATGGAAGGGTTCTCGATTATCAATAATATCATATGGCAAAAATCTAATCCTGCGCCTAATCTTGGATGTAGATGTTTTACTCATTCTACTGAAACGATAATTTGGGCTAGGAAACAACTAACTGAAAAAAAGAAAGGCAAGCATTGTTTTGACTATCCTCTAATGAAAGAAATCAACGGCGGAAAACAAATGAAAGATGTTTGGGAGTTTAGTGAAGATGAACCGATTGTTTGGAAGATAAGTACCACTCCAAGAAGAGAGAAAAAAGAAGGCAAACATCCTACACAAAAACCTTTAGAACTTTTAAAGAGAATAATACTTGCATCTACAAAAGAAAATGATATTGTTTTAGATCCCTTTAATGGAAGTGGCTCAACTGGAATTGCATGCACTATCTTAGGTAGAAATTATATTGGAATTGATAATGATATAGAATATTTGAATTTAACAAAGAAAAGATATGAGGTAATTGAGAATGAGAAATTTTAATGATTGGTTAAGTAAATTTAAAGAAAGCGTAGCCGATTATAAATACTACGTTGATTTTGATAAAGTATATAAGGAAGTTGAAAAAATTAAAGTTGAATTGAATATAATGAATAGTCTTATTGGTTCTAAAAACATTGAGAAAGATTTTGAAAAATTACTTAAAGATTACCCTCAAATTCTAAAATGCATTCCTATTTTGCTTGCAAAAAGAGAAAAAGAAATTATTGCAATAGATGAAGAAGGAACTTATAATTTTAATTTTAATAAAATGAATTATACAGTTGATGAATATAAAATGTTTATGAGAAAAACGGGACTTTTTGAGCTTATATCAAATAGACTTGTTAATAATTTGGTAGATTATGTTTTAGGTGTTGAATCAGGGTTGAATTCAAATGGAAGAAAAAATCGTGGTGGACATTTAATGGAAAATATCCTTGAAGGATATTTGAAAAAATCTAATCTAACGTATTTCAAAGAAATGTATTTAAAGGATATTGAAAGTAAATGGGGGCTAGATTTAGCCAGCATTTCTAATGCTGGAAAAAGTGCAAAAAGGTTTGATTTTGTTGTAAAAACTGAGTCTTGTATTTATGCAATAGAATGTAATTTTTATAGTAGTAATGGTTCAAAACTAAATGAAACTGCGCGTAGTTATAAAATGATTGCGTTAGAATCTAAAAATATTAGCGGGTTTAAGTTTGTATGGTTTACCGATGGTATAGGTTGGAAATCAGCAAGGAAAAACTTAGAAGAAACATTTGATGTATTAGAAGATTTATATTCAATTGATGATTTGGAGAATGACATAATTTTAAAAAAAATTAAATAAAAGTAATAACCATTTCTTTAATAATATATATTAAAGGGGTGGTTTTTTTGTTATATAATGGTGATTGTGTAGAAGTTATGAATTCTATTGATAGTGAGTCAGTTGATATGATCTTTGCTGATCCGCCGTATTTTCTTTCTAATGGTGGAAAGAGTATATCTAGTGGTAAAGTAGTATCTGTTAATAAAGGTGAATGGGATAAAAAGGAGAATTATGAAAACATTGAGGTGTTCACAAAAAATTGGTTAAACCAATGTTTTCGAATATTAAAAGATAAGTGTAGTATTTGGGTATCAGGAACACATCATAATATTTTCAATATAAAAAGAATAATGGATGAAATAGGGTTTAAAATTATTAATGTAGTGATATGGAAAAAGGTGGATCCACCACCACTAATATATAAAAATAAATTAAAGTTTTCATATGAATTTATTATTTGGGCTGATAAAGGAAAAGGCCATATTTTTAATTATAGTGAAATGTATAAAATAGGTAATGAAGAATTACAAGATGTTTGGATTTTGCCTTCAGTACAAAGTAGTGAAAAGAAATATGGATATCATCCGACTCAAAAACCAGAATGCTTATTAGAAAGGATTATAAAAGCTACTACAAATAAAGAACAATTAGTACTAGATCCTTTTATGGGAAGTGGAACAACTGGTGTAGTTGCAACAAGATTAGGGAGAAAATTTATTGGAATAGAAAAAGAGAAACAATTCTATTTTAATTCTTATAGGAGAATTGAAAATCAAACATAAATAGTTTTATAAAAAAAGGTAATGTGATATAATTGGTTAGTATTACATAAAATTATAGAGATAATTTAAATTGCTTATGAAATAAAAATAAAACAAATTTAAAAGGAATTATTAGAAATAAGTTGAAGATAGTCAATATTATACTAGATTTAAGAGATTAACTAATATAAATTTATTCACACAAAAATGTATAATTGCAGGAGGCGCAAATGTTTTTAATTGCAAATTGGGAATTTGGTATTGAAGAAATGTTTTTGGGAATAACATCGCTTTTAACTTTTTTAGCTATAGTTGTTTCGCTATATTTAGCTAACAGGTCGAAAAGAGCAAATCATAAAATTATTTTTAAAGATAATGGTTGTTTTCAAATCATTAATACAGGAGATATTAAATTTACAATCAGCACTGTAGGGTATTATCTCAAAAGTTTGTACTATTATTCAGAATCGCAACAATTTATTAAATCTTTATCAAGAGCAACTTTTTCACCAAAATTTCAGAGCTATTCTTTTCAAGAAATCTCTAATTCTACTGTGGTGCTTGAACCAGGCGATTTAGTTGAAACAATTGTTAATTTTAAAAATGATTTGAATATAAATAAAAGGATAACTATTTTTATCATTATTAATCTTAAAATTGTAAAAAAGAAAATGAGAATTAATGAAATTTCAGATTCTTCTAGTGATGTAGATATAAAAAATGCTGATAAAAAAAACATAATTAATGTTAGTTTTCTTGGGTGAAAGTAGAGATTTTATAATAGAGATAAAATCCGAAATTTAAATTTGCCGTGTAATCGGTACGTGTAATCGGTATAGGAATTTTTAGCAAATTATAAAAAACAAACTTATTCTAACGGAAAGAATAGGTTTTATTTTTTAATAAACACTTAAACAAACAACAAAAATGTGATAGAATTAAAGTCAGTGGAGGGAATTATGAAAAAAACTTTATTAATAGTATTAGTAATGCTTAGTGTATTATTAGTAGGATGTAAAAAAACTGAAGAGAGTTTTAATATAACTTATAATTTGAATGGTGGAGTGTTGCCTAGCGGATATAAAGAAACTTTTACAGAAAGTGAACTTCCTTTGAGTTTGCTTGCACCAACTAAAGAAGCTAATATCTTTTTAGGTTGGTATGAAACGAGTGACTTTAGTGGTGATATAATTTCTAGTTTAACTCAAGCAAAAGACTACACGCTTTATGCTTTGTGGGAAGAAGAAATTATAACTCCTATTAGTTATGATATAACATATAATTTAAACGGAGGCGTAAATTCTAGTTTAAACAAAACTACTTTTACAAGTGAAGATTTACCTATTACTTTAAGAAATCCTTCTAGACAGTATTTTGAGTTTTTAGGATGGTATCTAACAAGTGATTTTGCAGGAGCTGTTG
>JAQUUM010000048.1 GCA_028693885.1 Bacilli bacterium | reverse complement strand
TATTGTTTTAATGAATAAAAAATAGTAAAATATAAGCGATGTTTTAAAAAGGCGGGAATATGAAAAAACTTATTATTATCATACTGTTATTATCATTTAATTTAATAGGTTGTAGTTTTCTAAGAAATGATCCTTATTCATTTGAAAAAATAGAAATATTTAATTCTCAAAGTAGTAGTATTAGATATGAAACATCAGAAGAAGTAAATTTGAAATTTACTTTTAATATTCCAAGTGATACAACAAATGTTTTAAAAAGTGTTGAGTTAGAAAACTATGGAGTTGTTATATTTGATAGCGTGCTTATCCAAAATAATAAAACCATTGCTTTATATAAATTATTATTAACAGGTGAATTTGGAGAAGTTGATATAAAAGTTTTGAGTTTTAATTATCAAGATAGCACTCTTTCTTTAGTCAATTCAAATAAAGGTATTAGTAATATTAATAATAAAGTATTAATAGAAGTTCAAAGACAAGATATCACTACTTTAAATAATAATTTGATTTATGATGATATTAATAATATAATTGATTTATCAAGTATTGAATTTATTAATCCATTTGATTTAAGTATTACTAAATATGAAATAGATGATCAAGTTTATGATTTAACTACTTCGATTAGTTTTGATAGTGAGATTACAGAAGAACTAAATATAGAAGAATGGGTTTCGTTAAAATTGTATTATGAAGTATATCCAAATGAAGAAGTATATATTTTGATTAATTTATTTAATGAGGAAGTAGTAGAACTAGATAGTAATAATAAAATATTTGATTTAGAAATTATTGATAATGAAAGAAATAACTTATTATTAGATAATTTAGATTTAACTGATTTAGAAGTATATAAAGTTCAAAACAAAATTTTCGTTTTGAATAGTTTAGCTATTCCTAAAACTTATAGTATTACTTATAATTTAGATGAGGGTGAATTCTTAGGTAGTGTGATAGATTCTTATAATATAAGAGATAATGTTCTTTTACCTACACCAAGTAAAGCAGGATATGAGTTTATTGGATGGACATCAGATGATATAGTAACTCCTACTTTAGATTTAAGATTAGTTAATGAAGCACTTGATAAAGAATTTAATGCTAATTGGGCTCCAAATGAATACGTAATATATTTTAGTCCAAATGGTGGAGTTATTCCCAACCAGATTCAAATAGTTTATTACAACGAAGCTTATACTTTAGCCCCAGCTGTCAGAGAGGGTTATATATTTTTGGGGTGGTTTTATCAAGATGTTAGAATTGAAGATGGGATTTGGGAGAGGTTTTCTGGTTTGGATTTATCAGCAAGATGGGAAGCATTAGACTAAAATAAAAAGAGAGATTTAATTTGGGTTTGCTTTAATAACAAAAAATTGATAGAATATAGATAAGTTTTAAAGAGGCGAGTAATGAAAAAACTTAAAATTATCGTTCTAATTATTTTTTTAGTTACTCTGTCTTCTTGTAAAGAAGATATAGCAACTACAAAAAAAATAGTTTTTGAAACAAATGGTGGAGATGCTCTTAGTAGTATAAGTTATGAGTTAGACAGTTTTCCTGTCGAAATTCCTACTCCTACAAAAGAAGGCTACAATTTTTTAGGCTGGTTTGTTGATAATGGTAAGTATGATATTGCATTTGAAACTATGGATAAAACAACTATTACAACTGATATTACATTATATGCAAAATGGGATAATCCGAGAATTTTAATTTTAATGGAAGATTCAAGAGAAATAAGAGTAGAATTATATCCAGATATTGCTCCAATATCTGTAGATAATTTTTTAGGTTTAATTGAAGAAGAATATTATACAGATGTTATTTTTCATAGAGTTATAAGAGACTTTATGATTCAAACAGGTGGGTATTTCTTTGATGGTGTATATATTCAACCCAAAGAACATAAAGATGCTATTAAGGGTGAATTTATAAACAATGGAGTTGAAAATAGTTTATCACATGAAGTTGGTGTTATTTCAATGGCTAGAAGTGCTGAATATGACTCAGCTTCAACGCAGTTTTTTATAGTTTCAGCTACATCACCTCATTTAGATGGTGACTACGCTGCTTTTGGAAAAGTGCTTGATCAAGATAGTTTAGAAGTGGTTTTATCTTTAAGTTATACTCCAACCTTTTTAATAGGTGGGATGGCTGATTTTCCTCTTGAAGGTGGAGAGAATCTTTTGATTATTCATTCTATTACTTTAATAGAATAAATATATATTCATAAAAAAAGGAGAAATTAATGAAAAGATTTGGAATTGTTTTGTTTTTATTTTTTGTTGGTTTAATACTTGTAGGATGTAATAGAACTCCTAAAGTAATTGAAATTGTAATTACTGAAACAGAAATTACAGTTGAAATGGGTGATACTTATAATATCACACCAAGTTTGTTAAATGCAGTTGGGGGAGAAGTATTAGTATATACATCTTCTAATACAAGCATTTTTACCGTAGCATCTGGTTTGATTACACCAGTTAGCGTTGGTAGTGCTAATTTAACTATCAGTATAGTAGATTCTACTAGTAGTGTAACAATACCAGTTACAGTGACTGAAGCAGTAGAACCGGTTGAAGAGTTGACTTCAATCACAGTAACTCCAAGTACAATAGATTTTGTATTGGGCAGTAGCCCTGTATTAATCACTGTAAGTGGAAATATTGAAGTTACTAATGATATGTTCAACTTTACAAGTAGTAATGAGGCTATAGCAACAGTTTCAACAGAAGGTTATGTTGTTGGTATTAGAACTGGGACTGTAACAATAAATGTTGTTTCAAAAGATGATGCAGAAATTAATGCAACAGTATCAGTTACTGTAGAAGCAGTTGCTTTACCACCAACTTTATCTTTTGAAGTAGAAACTATAACAGTTGAAGAAGGAAAAACAGCTGCCCTATCATATTCGATTGCTAATGTAAGTGATAATTCAGTTACTTTTACAAGTAGTGATGAGACTAAGGCTACAGTTTCAAGTGCAGGTGTATTAACAGGAGTTGCACAAGGAACTGCAACAATTACAATTACAAGTGTTGAAGATTCATCTTTAACAGATACTTGTGTGGTTACAGTTATTGAATCTTTATCTTTACCAAAAGTATTATCATATCCTCCAACAGTAACACTTGCAGTTGGACAAAACGCTACATTAGATAAACTAACAAGAAATTTAACTGATACTTCAGTTACATGGAGTAGTAGCAATTCAAGTTATGTTACAGTTGATTCAACTGGTAAGATTGTAGGAATTGCAGTAGGAAGTGCTACAATTACTGCAACTAGTGTTGAAAACACTAGTGTGACAGGTACTACTTTAGTTACTGTAATTGCTAATGCTACTAGTGGATTGACTTTAAGTCCATCAGTAACTTCAATTATTGAAGTAGGTGATGCAGGACATCAAATGTATGTAAAAAATACAAGTGGAACTAGTATATCAAGACTTGAATGTACTTTTACAACAAGTGATGCTAATGTTGCTACAGTTTCAACTTATGGAACTATAACAGCTAAAGCAGTTGGACTTGCAATTATTAATGCAACTCATCCTACATTTGGATCTGGAATGATTGTTTTAAATATTGTTGAACCGATGGCAATACCTGGTCTTATGACTATATCAGCTTCACCAAGTGGATTTATACCACTTGATACAACTAATACTTTCCAATTAAGTGCTTTAGATTATTTATCTAATAGTGTTCCTAACAATACTTGTACTTTCGAGAGTAACCCAATGGGTATTGTTAGTATTTCAAGTGAAGGTGTTTTACAAGCTTTAGCAGTTGGTGTTACAACTATTACAGTAACTCATCCTACATTTGGAGTTGGAACTATTATAATTACAGTTGAAGGTGCAGCTGTAGCTCCACTTACTACTTTAAGTTCATGGGTACCAAGTCAAACAGTTTCTACTTATGCTTTAGGATATGGAGTAGCTGTTAGTAAATATTTAGGTCAAACAAAAGATCCGGCTTCAACTGCTATGCATAACCAAGAAGTATCAGTAATGCATGTTGATAATTCACAAGATTCAAAAGTCATTGTATGGAGAAAAAGACCAAATAATTATGGTTGGCAATTAGCAACAGTCCCTGCATTAGCAGCTGACTATGAAGTTCAAAATCCAACTATGAAAGTAATTGCTGCAATTAACGCTGATTTCTTTGATATTAGTGCGAACGGTAACTTACCATACCAAACAACAGGAGCTACTGTTTGTGAAGGTGAAAACTATAAAACAACTGTTGGTAATACAACAGCATATAAAACAATTGGCTTTACTAACGATGGCACTACTAATACTTTAGTAGCTGGTACTCCAGATAGAGCCTTAACTTTATCAATTTATAATTCAAGTGGTGTAGTAACTGAAACAATTCCTGTAGCTAAAATTAATGCTTTACCAGGAGCAGGAGAAGTTAGTCTATATTATGCATTATGGAATTCAGAAAAACAAATAGTTCCAGTTAATTTAGATGGTGGGTCTGCTAATGTTTACACAGTAGGCAGTGGAACAACAGTTTTAGCAAACAGTGCAACTGATTTCTATGGAAAAGGTAGTATCAGTAGTACAGCAACTACAACTACTTTAACTCAAGGTCAATTTTCAATAGTTAGTAATGATTCAGCAGTAAATAGTATACTTACAACTTCTACAACTATTAAAGTTCAATACGAATATTCAGGCGCATTCGCTAATGTTAAGAATGCAACAGGCGGAACTAGAGGGTTTATTTTAGATAGTACTGTAATTGATCCTGCTGTATGTATTGCATCAAGAAGTGATTTAGGTGCACGTCATCCAAGAACATTAATTGGTAAAAAAGCTGATGGTACTATCGTAATGGTAGCTGTATCAGGAAGAGCAGAACCAGATAGATATGGTGTTGGAGTAGAAGCAATGCAAGCTATTATGGCATATTATTATTGCGTTGATGCTTACAACTTAGATGGTGGTGGTTCTACTACTATGATAGTTAGAACAGGTACAGCTTATGGAACTGCTAATTCTTTTACTACAGTTAATACAGTAGCTGGAGGAATTTTAAGAGCTGATGGTAATGCTATATTAGTTGTAGCCCCAAGATAAACAAAAACAATATAAAAGCTCTTATTTTTGATAAGAGCTTTTATTTTCAAAGAAAGGAAATTAAAATGCCAGATATTTCAAACTTACATATAATATTAATCTTAATTATTTTAGTAGTTTCCTTATTTATATTATCTAAATCAGCTGATTTATTAGTTGATAATGCAGTTAAACTTTCTAAAATTTGGGGTTTATCTGAAGTGGTAATTGGTGCAACGATTGTTTCTTTAGGCACAACTTTGCCAGAACTAGCAGCATCAGTTATTTCGGCAGTTCAGGGGAATGGTGAGTTCTCAGTTGGAAATGCAATTGGTTCTTGTATTACTAATACTAGTTTAATTTTAGGAGTTGCTCTTCTTTTTGGAATAATTCCAGTTAGAAAAAGACAAACTCAAAAACTAACTATTTTTATTATAGCTACTCTTTTGTTAACAATCCCTTTAGTGATTAGTTACTTTGTATTAGGAAGTTTTAAAATCCCGCAATGGTTAGGGATTGTAATGCTAGTAATATTACCTTTTTATATGGCTTTTCTAGTTATTCAAGAAAAAAAGAATCCAGTTACAAAAGAAGAATTAGAAGATGAAGAAAAAGAAATAGAAGAAGAAAAACCAAAACAAAAGATTATTGTTTTGTTGCTACTGCTTCTAGTAGCTGCTTTATTAATTGCAGTTAGTGCTAGCTTCTTAGTAGATTCAGCTGAAGTAATAGCACTAAGGATAGGAATTCCTGATGCAATCATCGCTTCTACATTAGTTGCATTTGGTACTAGCGTACCTGAATTATCAACAGCAATTGCTGCTACAAAATCAAAACATGGTGGCCTTGCACTTGGTAATGTTTTAGGAGCTAATATTTTAAATATTTTATTCGTAATAGGAATTTCATCTGTTTTAACAGTTGGAGGAATTGTATTGTCAATTGAATTTGTTTTAATTAATTTTATTGCTTTAGCTTTAATAATAATTTTATTTAGTATTATTGCTTATAACGGCAAAATTAATAAAATTTCAAAAAGGGAAGGAATAATTTTATTAATATTTTATATAGCATATGTTATAGCGAATCTACTTAGTATTTAGGCAGGTGAAATAAATGAAAGAGATAATGACTGAGCTAATATCAAAAAAAGATATTGCTCATAAAAATGAAAGAAAACTAACAATACCCTCATCAGTTATAACTATTAAAAATACAACTTTTAAAAATGATAAATATTTAATTAAAGTATCACTTTCTAAAAATCTTCAAAAGTTAGAAAAAGAATGTTTTGAATCTTGTAGCAATCTAGAAGAAGTTAGATTTGTTCAAGATTCAAAACTAACAGTAATTCCTAAAGCTTGTTTTAAAGATTGTACAGCTTTAAAAAAAATCAATATTCCTACATCAATTGTTTCAATTTCGGAAGAAACTTTTATGAATTGTCAAAATATTGAATATTTAGAAATACCTAAAGAAGTGGTTGAGATAAAAGAAAATGCGTTTTTGAACTTCAGAGAAAACCAAACAATAATAGTTTATAAAGATTATGAGGATTTAGAAAATTCTAGTGCTAGAATTGTTAAGATAGAAGAAGATCAAGATGAAGATGTTATTGAAAAGGATGAAAAAGGAAGATATAAGTTTGAGGTAACATGTAAATGTGGTCATGTTGGGAAAGCTTCATATATTCCGGTTTCATTTCCAATAAAAGCTAAAACAAAAAAAGAAGCTTCAGAAAAGGCAATAAGAATACCTAGAGTTAAACATGAACATTCAGATGTAATTTTAGGAATTAAAAAGATTGGTAATAAAAGATTTTATGAATTATCCGCAATCAATAGAAACGATATTTATTTAAATGTTAAAGGTAAAAAAGATATTAAAGACAGAAATCTTGAAAACGAGTATAAAGAAGAAGTCGAAAAAAGAAAATTGCCCGAAAAGAATTACAGTAAAAAATATAATAAAAACATCTTTAAAGGTAGAAAACGAAAAGTATATTGAAAAATATACTTTTTTGTTTTTATAAAATTTTATAAAAAAATTAAATTAAACTTAAATAAAAGTGCTAAAAAAAGTTTTTTTTAAGAAAAATAGTATAGGGTTGAAAATAGTTCAAATCTTTGGTATAATGCTATAGTAAATCAAAAGGAGAAATAAAATGGCAAGAAAGAAAAAATCAATTGTTGAAAAAAAGATAGATAAGTTCAAAAAAACAAAAGTTTATAAAATAACGATTTTTATTGTTGGGATTATTTTGATAGTAGCAGTAGCTACCACTTATGTTTTATATCCCGAAGTATTTGAAACGATGTTTAATCAGAATCCTGCTCCAATTGAAGAAAATCCAACTTATAGTTCTTCTCAAAACTCATTAGGGTTTTACTATTATACACCATCGACTGAAGAAACTGATTATTACTATAGCGCTAATAATTTAATTAGTGATACTTTAGTTGATGAATTGAATCAGATTTTGCATGAAAACTTTAGCCCGACATCTTATGCAGAAGCTAAGACTCATTTAGCAGTAGCTGATCTTAGTTTAACTGATAATACAAAAGTAATGAATGTTTATAATGGGTTATTAGTTGGTGCGACTTGGGACTCTGTTTCATGGCATAGAGAGCATATTTGGCCAAACTCTCGTTTAGGTATGGAAAGAGTAACTGAGTCTGGTAGAAATCAAGCAAGTGATTTGCATAATTTACGGGCAATTACACCAAGTGTAAATAGTAGTAGAAGTGACAGATGGTATTCGGATGCAAGTGGCGAATGTCAAACTGTTGAAGGCGGAGGGTATTATCCTGGTGATGACCATAAAGGTGATGTAGCAAGAATTATTTTTTATATGGCTGTAATGTATAAAGATATTTTAACGCTTACTGATGAAGGTTTAGAAGATGAATCAAACCATTATACTCCTGCAGGAGCTAAAATGGGTGAGTTAACTGTTTTGTTAGAATGGCATAAAGAAGATCCAGTAGATCAATTTGAAAGAAATAGAAATCCATTTATTGATAAACCAGAATATGCTCATTTGATTTGGGAAGAAAAAACTATTAGTGATATCACTTTAGTTGAAACTCAAACAGAACCAGTAATTGCAATGATTGAATTTGAAAA